>JAJTXO010000554.1 GCA_021463315.1 Caldilineales bacterium
GCCCTGCTGGTGCTGCTGGCGCTGGCTGGCCTGCTGGGCTGGCTGCGCAGCCAGCCCTTCCAGGGCCGCGAGCTGGCCCAACTCAGCGAGACCGGCCAATGGCTGGCCGCGCTGCTGGTGATGGTCGGCGCGCTGGCCCTGCTGCTGTGGCTGCTGTGGCGCGGCGGCTGGCGGCAAGGGCTGCGCATGGTCGGCCTGACGCTGATCGCGCTGTTGGGGCTGTGGACCGTGCGCACCACCTACCAGCTCAACTTCGTCAACCAGGACTACGTCATCGAGTACCTGTTCTACGCCCACGGCTCCCCCGATCCGCTGGCCGACATTCGCCAACTGGAGGATATCAGCCGGCGCACCGTGGGCGATCGCCAGCTCAAGGTGGCCTACGACAACGATTCCTCCTGGCCCTTCAACTGGTACCTCAGCGACTGGCCCAACGCGGTCTACTTCGGCGCCAATCCCAGCCGCGAGAGCTTCGCCGACGCGCCCGTGGCACTGATCGGCAGCGACAATCTGGAAAAGGCGCGGCCCTTCTTGCAGCGCGACTACACCGAGTTCAGCCGCCGCCTGATCTGGTGGCCCAACGAGGACTACAAAAACCTCAGTTGGGAGAAGATCAAGCTGGGCATCACCGATCCGCAGAAGCGCCGCGAGTTTCTGGATGTGGTGCTGTGGCGACGCTTTGCCACGCCGCTGAACCAGTGGCCGCTGGTGCATCGCTATTCGCTCTTCGTGCGCAAGGATCTGGCCGCCCAGCTCTGGGATTTCGGCGTGCAGCCGGCGGCCGTGGCCGCGGTGGTCGATCCCTACGCGGCCGGCACGCGCGAGAACTTCGTCAGCCAGCAGATCATCGGCAGCGGCGTGGGCAGCGAGCCGGGCCAGCTCAGCTTCCCGCGCAACATGGCCGTGGCCGCCGATGGCACGGTCTATGTGGCCGACAGCGGCAACCATCGCATCCAGGTGTTTGCGGCCGACGGCAGCTTCCTGCGCCAGTGGGGCAGCACATGCGAGCTGTACACCGAGAGCCTGCCGGGCTGCGTCGATCCTGATGGCGATGGCCCCTTGCAGGTGGGCGACGGCCAGATGCGCGAGCCGTGGGGCATCGCCCTCGGCCCCGATGGCCGGGTCTACGTGGCCGACACCTGGAACCATCGCGTCCAGGTCTTCGACGGCCAGGGCAATTTCCTGGCCAAGTGGGGAACCTTCGCCACCACCAACGGCGAGGCTGTGGGCAGCCCCGGCGGCTTCTGGGGCCCGCGCGCGGTCGCCATCGACGCGGCCGGCAACGTCTACGTCACCGACACCGGCAACAAGCGCATCCAGGTCTTCGACGCCGACGGCGCCTTCCTGACCCAGTACGGCGGCGGCGGCGTGGTCGAGGGCCGCTTCGACGAGCCGGTGGGGCTGGCCATCGTCCCGCGGCTGGATGGCCAGGCCGGCGGCACGCTCTACGTGGCCGACACCTGGAACCGGCGCATCCAGAAGCTGGATGTGACCTATGGCGACGTGCTGAGCGGCTCCGGCGAGGGAGACGCGTTGGTCATCAGCTTCGTCAAAGAGTGGCCGGTGGAGGGCTGGAGCAGCCAGAACGTGACCAACAAACCCTATCTGGCCGTGGACAGCACTGGCGTGATCTATGCCACCGACCCGGAGGGCTACCGCGTGGTGGCCTTCGACAGCGAGGGCGCGTTCAAGGCGGCCTTCGGCCTCTACGGCAGCGACGCGGCCAGCTTCGCCCTGCCCAACGGCGTCGCCATCGGCCCGGACGATCGGGTCTACGTGGCCGACGCCGACAATCACCGGGTGATGGTCTTCCCGGCGCTGAGGTAAACCGACATGACCAGCGACATTCTGATCCGTCGCGCCCGCCTGCGTGGCCGGGGCGACGAGTTGTTTGACATAACAGTGGCCGATGGCTATGTGGCTGCCATCATGCCGGCCGCAGCCCAGCCGGCCGCGGCTCAAGTTGAGATCGACGCCGCTGGCGGGCTGGTCACCGAGTCCTTCGCCAATCCGCACCTGCACCTGTGCAAGGTCTACACCCTGGCGATGATGGACGAGGCCGCGCTGCGCGACTACCACGGCCAACAGATGGGCAAGGCCATGACCGCCATCGAGCTGGCCGCGCGCGTCAAGGAGCAGTACGCCGAGGCGTGGATCGTGGAGAATGTGCGCCGGGCGCTGCGTGAAGCGGCGCGCTACGGCAACACCCACATCCGCGCCTTCGCCGATGTGGACAGCAAGGCGCGGCTGGAGGGGGTCAAGGCGCTGCTGCGCGCGCGGGAGGAGTTCCGCGGCGTGGTGGATGTTCAGGTGGTGGCCTTTGCCCAGGATGGCATCGTGCGCGAGCCCGGCACGGCGGGGCTGCTGCGCGAGGCCATGCGGCTGGGCGCGGACGTGGTGGGCGGCATCCCTTGGATCGAATACACCGACGCCGACACGGCCGAGCACGTGCGCACGGTGTTCGACATCGCCCAGGAGTTCGACGCCGACGTGTCGATGCTGGTGGACGACGCGGGCGATCCTGGTCTGCGTTCGCTGGAGCTGATGGCCACGGAGGCGATCCGCCGCGGCTGGCAGGGCCGGGTGCTGGCCCATCACGCCCGCGCCATGGCGCTCTATCCCCAGCCCTACTTCCAGAAGCTGGCCGCGCTGCTGCGCCAGGCGCGCATGGGCGTAGTCAGCGATCCGCACACCGGGCCGCTGCACGCCCGGGTGCAGGAGCTGCTGGCCGAAGGGGTGCTGGTCTGTCTGGGCCAGGACGATATCTCCGACGCCTACTATCCCTATGGGCGCAACAACATGCTGGAGGTGGCCTTCCTGGCCTCGCACCTGCTGTGGATGACCACGGCCGCGGAGATGGAGACGCTCTACGACATGGTCAGCACCCGCGCCGCGGCCGCCATGGGCCTGCACGACCATGCGCTGCGGCCGGGCGCGCCGGCCCATCTGGTGGTGCTGGATGCGCCCAACGTGCTGGAGGCGCTGCGCCATCACGCCGCCCCGCGGCACGTGATCAGCCACGGGCGGGTGGTTGATTCACGCCTCACGGTGGCGGAGTAACGTCGGTGTGACGGCCCTGCCGTCGGATCGTAAACGATCCGGCTACCAGGTGCAAGGCGTGTGGCCGCGCCAGCCCCGGAGGGGCTTCCACCTGGTAGCCGGGCGATTGCATCGCCCGGCGGGCCTGCGTGCCCAGCACCGCCGCCGGATCGTAAACGATCCGGCTACCAGGTGCAAGGCCCTGCGGGCCTGCGGAGGCGCAGGCGCGGCAGCCCCGCGTCCAGCAGCCGCTGGCGCAGCGCCGCCCCGCGCACCTCGATGCCGGTCTCGGCCAGGATGCGTTTGGCGTCGGCGAGGATGTCGTCGATCTGTTGAGGGGTGAGGACTTGGAGTGATGGGCGCATGAGATAAACCGTTATGAACCAACAACACGCCCGTGGCTGATGACGTGCCGCGGGGCGGCGTGATGGCGCAGCGCCTCCAACAC
>JAJTXO010000555.1 GCA_021463315.1 Caldilineales bacterium
CCCTTCGCCTACGGCGCCTGGCTGGCGCTGGGCGGCTGGCTGGTGTATGGCAGGCTGCTGGGGCTGTGGCCGTGAGCGCAGACTTCGGAAGTGGCCGGGCGTTTGGATTGAGCTTAGCTCGACCGTCACAAGCTCTGGGCTGCGCGCGTTCCGGCCACTTCCGAAGTCTTTCCATGTCCATGTCCGAAGTTTTTGAGCTGATAGGAGCATCGCCAACCTGACGCAACCGCCGGGCTGTGCTATAATGGCGCACAGAAAGGTTGATTTGGCCCTGGTCGCCCGGCGTGCGAGAGGCGCCGCTCCACCGCAATCATTCAATTTGGAAGGCATCCATGACCCTCATCGAACGCTTAGGATCGTTCTATCTCGGCAAGGAATACGACCTGGCCGCGGCCAAGCTGGGCGACGTCCCCCTGATGTACGACGCCCGCGACCTGACCACCCACGCCGTCTGCGTCGGCATGACCGGCAGCGGCAAGACCGGCCTGTGCATCGATCTGATGGAGGAAGCAGCCATCGACCAGGTGCCGATGATCATCATCGATCCCAAGGGCGACATCACCAATCTGCTGTTGACCTTCCCTGAGCTGCGGCCGGAGGATTTCCAGCCCTGGATCAACCCCGACGACGCCCGGCGCAAGGATCTGAGCGTCGAGGCCTACGCGGCCAGCCAGGCCGAGAGCTGGGCCAAGGGGCTGGCCAGTTGGGACCAGGGGCCGGAGCGCATCCGCATGCTCAAGGAGAGCGCGGACTTCGTGATCTACACCCCCGGCTCCGATTCAGGCGTGCCGGTGAGCATTCTGAGCTCCTTTGCCGCGCCGGAGCTCAGTTGGGACGACGAGCAGGAGGCGCTGCGCGAGCGCATCAGCGGCACCGTCAGCGCGCTGCTGGGGCTGATCGGCGTCGAGGCGGACCCGGTGCGCAGCCGCGAGCATATCCTGCTGGCCACCCTGTTCGAGCACTACTGGCGCGCCGGCCAGAGCCTGGACTTGGCCGCGCTGATCAACGCGATCCAGAACCCGCCGGTGCGCCAACTGGGCGTCTTCGATGTGGACACCTTCTACCCGCAGAAGGACCGCTTCGGCCTGGCCATGGCGCTGAACAACATCATCGCCGCGCCCTCCTTTGCCACCTGGATCCAGGGCGTGCCGCTGGACATCGACCACATGCTCCACGGCGGCGACGCCAAGCCCAACGTCAGCATCTTCTATATCGCCCACCTGAGCGACGCCGAGCGCATGTTCTTTGTCACCTTGCTGCTGGAGCAGGTGATCACCTGGATGCGCGCCCAGGCCGGCACCACCAGCCTGCGCGCCCTGCTCTACATGGACGAGGTCTTCGGCTATTTCCCCCCCACCAGCAACCCGCCCAGCAAGCGCCCCATGCTGACCCTGATGAAGCAGGCGCGCGCCTTTGGCCTGGGCGTCATGCTGACCACGCAGAACCCGGTGGACCTGGACTACAAGGGGCTGACCAACGCCGGCACCTGGTTTATCGGCAAGCTGCAGGCCGACCGCGACAAGCAGCGGCTGTTGGACGGCCTGGAGGGCCTTTCGACCGACGGCGGCAGCCGGCCCAATCGCCAGGAGATGGACCGGATCATCTCGGCGCTGGGCAACCGGGTCTTTATGATGCACAACGTCAACCTGAGCCAGCCGGTGATCTTCCAGACCCGTTGGGCCATGAGCTATCTGCGCGGGCCGTTGACCCGCAGCCAGGTGCGAGAGCTGGTCAAGGATCAGCGCGCGGCCTTGCTGGGCCAGACCGCGCCTGCGGCCCCGGCTGTCCCGGCTGGCGTGACGGGCGCGGCTGCGCCGGCAATGGCCGCCGCGCCGGTAGCGGCTACCGTTGGCGCGTCGGCTGCGCCGGGCCTGCCGCCCGACGTGCCGCAGGTCTATCTGCCGGCGCGCCGCAGCAAATTCCAGGCTTTGGGCGATCTGGAGAGCCGGCTGGGCGGCAAGCTGAACGTGAGCAACGCCAGCCTGCGCTACGACGCCCAGGTTCTGGGCGTGGGCACGGTCAACTTCGTGGACGACAAGCGCGGTGTGCGGGAGCAACAGGACATCACCATGCTGGTGGCGGCGCCCAGCGGCGCGGGGCTGGTGCGCTGGGACGAAGCCAGCCAGATCGAGCTCGACCGCAGCGAGCTGGCCAGCCAACCCGAAGAGGGCGCGCTGTTCGGCGAGACGCCGGCATCGATCAACACCGCCCGCAAGCTGACAGCCCTGTCCGGCGATCTGACCGACTATCTGTTCCGCAATCTGAGCTATCCCCTTTTCTTCAGCCCCCAGCTCAAGACCTACTCGGCGCCGGGCGAGGATGAGCGGGCCTTCAAGATCCGTCTGCAGCAGGCGGCCCGCGAGCAGCGCGACGGCGAGGTGGATAAGCTGGCGGATAAGTACCAAAGCCGGCTGGACAGTCTGCAGACCAAGCTACGCCGGGAGGAGGCCAGGCTGCAGAAGAGCCAGTCGGCCTATGACGCGCGCAAGCAGCAGGAGATGCTGTCGGCCGGCGATTCGCTGCTCGGCCTGTTCAGCAAGCGCCGGCGCGTCACCAGCGCGCTGGGATCGGCCTCGCAAAAGCGCCAGATGACCGAGCGCGCCAAACACGACGTTCAATCGGCGCAGGAAGCAGTCGCCCAACTGAACCAGGAGATCGCCGACCTGCAGGCGGAGCTGGAAGGGGTCAGCCAGACGGCCAGCGAGCGCTGGACCGACACCCTGACCCAGATCGAGCCCTATGCTGTGCGCCCTCGCAAGAGCGACGTTGCCATTCAGCGCCTGGCTGTGGCCTGGACGCCGCAATGGCTGGTGACCATCGCCGAGGCGAACGGACAGGAGCGCACCGAAACCGTCAGCGCGATTTGAGTTGATTGATTGCCAGGCGTCCCGCCGGGTCTGTCAACGATCGCCAGGCGTCCCGCCGGGTCTGTCCACGATCGCCAGGCGTCCCGCCGGGTTGGATGCGAGTCGTGCGCAAGCGCCGGGCGAGACGCCCTTGAGATCATTGATATGTGATCGTTGCGCCCTTGTCTGTCAACGATCGCCAGGCGTCCCGCCGGGTTGGATGCGAGTCGTGCGCAAGCGCCGGGCGAGACGCCCTTGAGATCATTGATATGTGATCATTGCGCCCTTGAGATCATTGATATGTGATCGTTGCGCCTTTGAGATCATTGATATGTGATCGTTGCGCCCTTGAGATTGTTTTTCTGGATGAGTGTTTTACAGCTATGACGACCGTGCAAGCATCGCCGCCGACCGTGTCCCGACCGCAACCCATCGAATCGAAGCGCTCCTTCTCCTGGGGCCGCTTCATGTTGGCTGTGCTGGCTACAGCGGTTTGGCTGGCTGCCCTGGCCGCGGTGGCCGGCGTGGTCTGGTTCCAAACTCAACATATCGGCCGTATCTACCCCGGCGTCTCGGTGCGCGGCATCGATTTGAGCGAGCTAACCCTGGCCGAGGCGGAAACCGTGTTGGGCGCGGCCTT
>JAJTXO010000556.1 GCA_021463315.1 Caldilineales bacterium
GCCAACCCGTAGACCCACGAACACGCCGACCCCGACCGACACGCCGACGCCAACCTACACTCCGACCCCGACCGACACGCCGACGCCAACCGGCACGCCGACGCCCACGAACACGCCGACGCCGACCAGCACGCCGACCCAAACGCCCACACCGACTGCCACGCCGACGCTGACCCAAACGCCCACACCGACCCCGACCAGCAAGCCGGTGTTGACCGGCGTCTCGTCCACCTTCACCGTGACGCCCGATGGAGTGATCATCATCACCGTGCATGTGGTCGATCCCAGCATGAGCGGTCTGATCTGGGACATGGAGATCTACTTCAATGAGCAGACGCCCCCCTGGCCGCCGGGAAGCCAGCCGATCACTGGACCGCCCGGCTGGCAGCCCTTCCCGGTGCCCGGCGGCATCGGCTGGATGACCAGCAGCAATCCCTTGCAGTACTGTCAGCCCGTGCAGTTCGTGCTCCAGTTCCCGCCCGGCGCCACCCCTGGCAGCACCATCTGGCTGCACATGACCGACCAGAACCACAACAACCTGGGCTATGTGGTCAGCCATCGAACAGGCCAGTTCAGCGGCGGCGCTGCCAGCCTGGCCTGTCCCCCTGCATGAACGGATTTCGTGGAAGTCACAATCGGTGGTGCAGCCCCTTAGCCCGCGCTGGGCTGCACCACCAACACCCCTCCACTGCCTGCCTGCACCTGCGCGCCGGCGGTTATCGTCACGGTCACTGAGCCGCCTTCGTCCGATAACTGCACGTCGTAGCGGCTGCCGGGAGGCAGCCCGGTGATCAGGTGGGTGGTTACAGCGGCCGGCGCGCTGTAGCGCAACTCGGCGGGAGCCGGCTGGCCGATCTCTTGGGCGAACAACACCGCGGTTTCGTCGACCACGGCGCCCTCCCACCGACCGTCCTCGCTGCGCACCAACGCTACCGCGCTGGCCGGCGCTCCGCCGTCGGCCCCTTCCACCACGTGCAGCATGCGCACGGCTGCCGGCGCGCCCGGCGCCTCGGTCATCAGCCGCACCTGCATCGGCTCGTGGTGGGCGATGGTGTCCTCCACGTACTGCTCGGTCTGGTTGACGGCCTGCGGGGCCGCGCCTGCGGGCAGCAGCGCGGTGACGAACAGCTGTTGCCCGCCGGGTGTGGTGGACACGGCCTGCTGGCCGCGCACCGTGGCCGGCGCGGCCAGTTGCAGCCACCAACGCTTGGCATAGCCTGGCCCGCTGGTCTCGGCCCGATCATAGACCACCACCACGTCCGGCTTGAGCCAGACCAGGCTGCGGCTGGCGTGCGTCACCGCGGTCGCCCCTTCGCTGGCGCTGTTGTAGAGCGGGGTTGCGTCGCCGGTGACGTAGGCATACGCTGGGTTGGCGCTCTGGGCCAGCAGCGCCGGGTCGCCGTCGCTCACCAGGTTCCACTGCGAGCCGCGCTGCCACAGATCAATGCGCCAGTCGCTGTCGTCGCGATCCACAGGCCGGTCGTTGCCGATGGTGACGGTGTTGTAGAACTCGCTGCTGGCGATGCCTTCGGCGATGTTGGCGTAGCCGGCGCGGCCCTTGGTCAGCCACTCGCCGTTGCGATACAGCTCGAAGTGGTTGCCGTCGGCCATCTGGTGGTCGATGCTGTTCCAGCCCAGCCGGTAATTGAACCAGGTCGCGTCATCGTCCCAACCGGTGCGGCTGAACACGCGGTTGAGGCCGGGGGCCGCGTGGTCCAGCGGCAGCGCCGGCCGGGGATCGCTGGGCGTGACGGCCGGATCCAGCAGCATGAAGGCCAGGATCGCCTCGCGGAAATCGTTGGGATTGCGCACGCGCTCCACCAACTGCGCCTCGCCGCCGGGCGCCGTGTGGATTGCGCTCCAGCGAATGGCGTTCAGTTGCTCGGGCTCATCCAGCAGATGTCCCAGCGCGCCCCAGACGCTGATGAAGTCGGGCAGGCGATAGTCCTGAGAATCTCCGTACCAAGCCGGCTGATACTCCATCAACAGCTCGCCGTCCCGGTCGAACTGGATCGCGCCAGGGCTGATGCTGTGGAGATAGCCGGCCACGAACGCCTCCCAGAACTCCTGATCCACCGCCTCAGCCGCACCGGGCGCCTGGCTGGTTTGCAGCGCCCACAGGAACTGCGTCACGTAGCTGGCGGTTTGCGGGCTGTACTCGAAGCCTTCGGGCAACAGACCGCCGCGCGCGTCGGTCGCGACCAGGTGGTTGAACAGGTACAGGTAGGCGCCGGTGGCGAGGTTCAGATACGCGGCCAGCGCGCCGTCCGGGTCGTCCGCTTCATCCAACGCCAACGCCATCAGCCCCAGGTTGCGCATGTGCGCGGCGAAGTAGTTGTTGCCCGCAAAGCGCACCTGCAGCGGGTCGGCCAGAAGCTGCGCATCGTTGGTCATGCCCACAGGCTCAGGGTGGTGATAGCCCGCGGTGATGATCTCTTCGCTCCAGCGCAGAAACACCTGGCGGATGGTGGCCTTGTCCTCGGCAGTCAGGCTGGGATAGATCCAGTCGACCACCAGCGGGAAGGCCTCGCCGTGATAGCGCGCCCGATCCCGGTCCGACGTGAAGAAGTCGGGATGGCGGAAGGGCGGATACTGCCGGCTGCCGTTGCAGGTGACGTTTTCCTTGTTGGCCGGGCCTTTGGCGGCCAGCTCCATGACGTGCATCAACAGGGTGCGGGCGCGCTGGGCGTAATCCTGCCGCGCGGCGGGGTCAGGATCGACCAGCGACAGGAAGGCGAACAGCTCGGCGTAGCTTTCCGTGGGGTATTCCTCGTAGCCCACGTTGCCGCAGTCCTCGTCGGGCACGCGGCCCTCGTCCATCTCGGCGCGGGCGCGCTCGCCCAGCAGGCGCAGCCCATCTTCCCACAGCGGGTTGTCCGCAGCAGCCCACTGTTGATAGCGCTCGACGTCGGCGGGGGTGAGCCACAGGCGCGGATGCGCGCCGTCCGCCGTCTCGCCAGGCATCGGATCGGCTTGCGCGGCCGGCGCGGTGGGCGCGGTGGGCGCAGCTTTCCCGCCGCCGCAGGCCGCCAGCAGGGCGAGGATCATGAGGAGAGCAAGGATTCGTGGCATGGCAGGGTCCTGTTGGGTGACTTGGTGCGCCGGAGAGGGGAAAACCGGCCAGGGAGTGGCTAGCGCGTGCGATTGAGCAACGGCAGATAGACCTCCCGTTGCAGCGACACGCCGAACTCAACCGATCCGATATCGCACACGCCCACGCGCGGCGCGCCGCGTTGATCGAGCGGTGTGCAGAGGGCAGCATTGCCGGCGTTGATCAGCGGACTGCCGGCTTGCGGCAAGCGGGTGTTCATGGCAAACGCGCCGCCGTTGAAAGCCAGCGGGCCTAGCAGCAAGCTGCCGCTGTAGTTCTCGCGGTCGGTGGGATGATCCAAAGCGCTGCACGTGCCGCGGCTGATATTGTAGCCGAGGGACTGGAAGGGCGGCCCGTCGCAGTTGTTGGCGCTGCCCGCAATCACGCTGC
>JAJTXO010000557.1 GCA_021463315.1 Caldilineales bacterium
CCCAATTTACCAATTTACCAATCTACCCCTCCCATGCCCAACCCTCCCTCCGAACTAACCGCCGACCAACTGCGCCGAGCCTGCCTGCCCGGCGATCTGACCTTCCACTCCACCGACGATCTGGAACAACTGAACGAGATCATCGGCCAGGAGCGGGCCACGCGCGCCATCGAATTCGGCCTCGATATCTCCTCCTACGGCTACAACATCTATGCCCTGGGCCCCTCCGGCGCGGGCAAGACCACCACGATCGCCAAGTATCTGGAGCGCAAGGCCGCCAACCGGCCCGTGCCCAACGATTGGGGCTATGTCAACAATTTCCAGCGCCCCGACGAGCCGCTGGCGCTGCGTTTGCCGCCCGGCGGCGGCCGCACGCTGCGCGATCGCTTCGATGAACTGCTCAACGCGCTGGAGGAACAGCTTCCCAGGGCCTTTGAAGGGGAGAACTACGAGCAGCATCGCAAGAATCTGGTCAAAGATCTGGAGCAGCAGCGACAGAACTTGAGCCAAAACATGGATGCCTTCGCCCGGGTGCGCGGTTTTGTCATCGTCCAAACCCCCATGGGCCTGCTTTTTTCCCCGCTGAGCGACGGCAAGCCCCTCAGCAGCGAGCAGTTTCGGCTCCTGCCTGTCGAGGAGCAGCAGGTTTACGAGGCCAAGGAGCCGGAGCTGCGGGCCGAGATGGAGAAAACCCTGCGCGAGCTGAAGGCGCTGGACGAAGAAGAGGCCAGTCTGCTGCAAAACCTGGACCGCGAGATCGCCGCGGCCACCATCCGCCCTGGCTTCGATGCGCTGCAAGCCGATTACGCCCAGTGGGACGAGGTGGTGGAGTATCTGGGCACGGTGCGGGAGCATCTGTCCCAGAACGTGGAGGGCTACAAATCAGGCGCGGCGGGCGCGGCCGAGGAAAAGCCGGACCCGGCCAGTTGGCTGCTGGGGCCGCCCCAGTCGTTGTTCGAGCACTACCGCATCAACGTGGTGGTGGACCACGATGGCGAGACCGGTGCGCCGGTGGTGGTCGAAACCAATCCCACCTACTACAACCTGATCGGTCGCATCGAGCAGGAGGCGCAGTTCGGCGCCCTGATCACCGACTACAGCTTGATCAAAGGAGGCTCGCTGTTGCAGGCCAACGGCGGCTACCTGGTGGTAGACGCCCGCGCCCTGCTGCGCCAGCCGCTGGCCTTTGAAGCGCTCAAGCGCTCGTTGCGCCATCAAGAGGTCAAGATCGAGGAGCTGGGCGCTCAGTTCAGCATGATCGCCACCACCAGCCTGAGTCTGGAGCCGATCCCGCTGGATGTGAAGGTGATCCTGATCGGCGATCCCTACACCTACTATCTGCTCTACGCCTACGACGATGAGTTCCAGAAGCTGTTCAAGGTGCGGGCCGACTTCGCCAGCCAGATGGACTGGACGGCCGAAAACATGGTCAAGGTGGCTCGATTCATTGGCACCCGCTGCGCCGAGGAGGCTTTGCCCCCCTTCGATGCCAGCGGCGTGGCCAAGGTGATCGAATACAGCAGCCGGCTGGTGGAGGATCAGCGCAAGCTGACCACCCGCTTCGCCCACGTGGCCGACATCGTGCGCGAGGCAGCCTATTGGGCGCAGGCGGCCGCTGGCCCGGCGAAATCCGCCCCCTTGTTCGTGACCGGGCAGGATGTACAGCGGGCCATCGACGAGCGCCGCTATCGCTCCGGCCTGGTGGAGGAACGGGTGCGCGAGTCCATCGTCAACGACATGGTGATGATCGACGTGGCCGGCGCGGTGGTCGGCCAGGTCAACGGGCTGGCTGTGCTGACCCTGGGCGACACCATGTTCGGCAAGCCCGCGCGCATCACCGCCAAGACCTTCCTGGGCCAGTCGGGCGTGATCAACATCGAGCGCGAGGCCAAGCTGAGCGGCAAGGTTCACGACAAGGGGATGCTGATCATCAGCGGCTATCTGGGCGGCCTCTATGCCCAGGACAAACCGCTGAGCCTGACCGCCACCATCACCTTCGAGCAGAGCTACGACGGCGTCGATGGCGACAGCGCCAGCAGCGCGGAGGTCTACGCGTTGCTGTCAGCGCTGGCGCGTCTGCCGATCCAGCAGGGCATCGCGGTCACCGGCTCGGTCAACCAGCATGGCGAGATCCAGGCTATCGGCGGCGCGGCGGCCAAGATCGAAGGCTTTTTCGACGTCTGCCAGGAAAAGGGGCTGACCGGCCAACAGGGAGTGATCATCCCGGCGGCCAACGCGGCCACCCTGATGGTGCGCGAGGATGTGATCGAGGCGGTGGCCGCCGGCCAGTTCCATATCTACCCGGTGAGGACCATCGACGAGGGCATCGCCCTGCTGACCGGCCAGCCAGCCGGCCAGCGCGACGCGGAGGGCCGCTTCCCGCCGAACACGGTCAACCGCCGGGTGGACGACGCCCTGCGCGATCTGGGCGCGCGGCTGAGGAGTTTCGGCAAGCCGCCGGCCAAGAAGACGGAGGCCAACGCCGACAATGGCGACGAGAACAGCGGCGAGATGGACGAACCAGAGCCGCCCCGCGAGCCGCCGCTGCCCGGCGACAGCCCCGAAGGCCCCGCTGACGAGCCGGAGCTGCCAGGCGACGAGCCGCAAGTGCCGGGCGACGAGCCGGAGCTGCCGGCCAGCGACCCGGAGCCGGTTCCCACCTCGGACTTGCTGGGCGGCGCTGTCAGTTAGCCAGCCATGAACGTCGTCTTGCTTTCCGCGGCCGCACGCGAGGCCAACCCCTACATCGAGCTGCTGAGCGACGGGCTGGCCCAGGCCGGCGTCGCTGTGCAGTTGATCCAGGAGCCAGGGGAAGAGGGGCTGCCCGCGGCCGCGCGGCAGGCCGATCTGGTTCATCTGCACTGGCTGGAGCTGTGGGGCCGGCCGGCCTACGCCAGCCTGGCGGGGCTGGCTGGCTGGGGCGCGCCGGGCCGGGGCCTGCGTCGCTGGCTGGAGCCGGCGCTGAACAGCGCACCCCGCTTTGCCCGCCGCCGCCAGCGCTTCCTCGACCGCTTCTTTGCCGCGCTGGAGGATTTTCAAGCGCACGGCGGGCGGGTGGTCTACACCGTACACAACCTGGCCCAGCACGAAGGGGAGGGCGGGCAGGTGGAGCGGCTTGCCATGCAGCGCCTGCTGGCGCTGGCCGACGGCTTGCACGTCCACGCGGCCTACATGGCCGACGAAGTGCAGCGCATCCTCGATTCAAGCAGCCCTGGCCGCGCGTCGTCCAGCCTCCCGGCGAGGCCGACCGGGCCAGCGCCTGCCATTGCGGTCATCCCCCACGGCCATTACATCGACGCCTACCCCAACACCGTCAGCCGCGCCGATGCCCGCCAGGCCCTGGATCTGCCGCAATCGACGCAGCGTTCGCCGTCCACGGCCTACCTTTTCTTCGGTTTGATCCGTCCCTACAAGGGATTGGAGGAGCTGCTGCCGGCCTTCCGCAGCCTGCCCGACCCGGCCGCGCGCCTGCTGGTGG
>JAJTXO010000558.1 GCA_021463315.1 Caldilineales bacterium
CGGGGATTCGTAACGAGTAATGCGTAACGAGTAACTCGTAACCCGGAATGGCGACTGTTTGCGCGCTGGCGGGGATTCGTAACGAGTAATGCGTAACTCGTAACCCGGAAAAGCGATCGTTTGCGCACATCCGGGTTACGAGTTACGAGTTACGAGTTACGAGTTACGAGTTACGAGTTACTCGTTACGAGTCCTACAACACCAACCGCACCCCCAAAATCACCAGCATCACCAACACGATCCGGCTGTACAGCGCGGGATCGATCCGCTTGGCCAGGCGCGTGCCGATGACGAAGCCCAGCGCCAGCGGCAGCAGGGCCATCGCGTAGACGCTCCAGACCTCTGCGCTCAGGTTGCCCACCGCCGCATGGTTGGCAATCACCACGATGTCGATCACCAGAAAGAAGCCTTGCAGATTGCCGCGGAACTGCTCGGGCGGCCAGCGCTTGCAGTGGCCGTAGATGACCACCGGCGGCCCCGCTGTGTTGTAGGCGCCGCCCAGCAAGCCCGACAGAAAGCCCACGCCATAGGCCCACAGATTACTCTCCAGGCGGGGCAGTCGCAGTCGCAGCAGAGCATAGATAGCATAGCCGGCGATGACCAGGCCCAACACGGTCAAGACCACCGGCTCAGGGATGCGCTGAATGGCCAGCACGCCCAGGGGAATGCCCAGCACCGCGGCGACTATCAAACGCCACATGACCTTCAGGTTGATGCTCTGCCGGTAGTGGAGCACCATGACCGTCTCCAGAGTCAGGCCCAGCAGGGCGATCAGCGGCGCGGCGATGCGAATATCCAGCGCCATGACCATCAGCGGCATGCCGACCATGGCCGTGCCAAAGCCGACAACGCTTTGGGTGAAGGACGCGAAGAAGACGATGGCCGCCACGGCCACCAGCAGCAGGGGGGCGAGATCTTGCAGAGGGTGCAGCACAAACAGGACTCTGATGGGGTGGGGTCTTGGCCGGCTCAGCGAAGCAGCTTCTGTGGCTTCCATGAGCTGGCAGGAGGAAGGGGGCCATGAAGCGGCGCCGGACGCTCCGGCGACGGCTATTGTACGCTCGCTTTGGCCCACAGCGCAAAGCACAGCTCACCCGTGCGGGTTGCGATTTTGTCTGCATGATGCTATCATGGGCCTGTTTTTGCGGTCAGTTTCGTCGGGCCGCTGGCAATGCCAGACCGGTCGACGCGGCCGTGATCGAAACCATTCGGAGGTCTATTCATGTCAAACGGAACTACCTATAAAGGCACCATCGGCATCCTGACCGGCGGCGGCGACGTGCCCGGCCTGAACCCAGCCATCCGCGCGGTCACCATCCGCGCGCTGCGCGAGGGCTATCAGGTGATCGGCATTCGTCGCGGCTGGAAGGGCGCCATCGAGATCGTGCGCGAAAAAGACTACGACAACCACGAGAACTTTCAGGTGCTGACCGAGGATGTGGTAAACCGCGCCGGCCGCACCGGCGGCACCTTCCTGCACTCCTCCCGCACCAGGCCCAGCCACGTCAAGGCCGACGACGTGCCGCTGCACCTGCGCGACAAATACACCGACAAGGTCAACGATCTGACGCCGGAGGTGCTGGCCAACCTGGAGTGGCTGGGCATCGACTATATGATCCCCATCGGCGGCGACGACACCCTGAGCTACGGCGTCCATCTGGCGCAGCAAGGCTTCAAGGTGGTGGCCATCCCCAAGACCATGGACAACGACGTGCCGGGCACCGATTATTGCATCGGATTCAGCACCTGCGTCTCCCGCACCATCGCGCTGACCAACAACCTGCGCACCTCAGCCGGATCCCACGAGCGCTTCCTGGTGCTGGAGGTCTTTGGCCGCTATGCCGGCTTCACCGCGATGCTGCCCACCATGGCGGGGGCGGCCAACCGCTGCGTGATCCCTGAGCACAAGTTCGACATCGAGCTCCTGACCGAGCTGTTGGTCTCCGACCGCAACCGCAACCCCAGCAAGTACTCCATCGTCATGGCCTCCGAGGGGGCGATGTTTGCCGGCGGCGAGATGATCTTCCAGAGTGAAACCACCGACGCCTACGGCCACAAGAAGCTGGGCGGCATCGGCGACCTGATCTCGCAGGAGCTTCAGGCTCGCTCAGCCACCTACAACAACGGCAAGCCAATCAACGTCATCAATCAGCGGCTGGGCTATCTGGTGCGCGGCGGCGACCCCGACGCCATCGATTCTATCGTGCCGATGGCCTATGGCAACCTGGCGCTGGACCTGATCCTGAACGGCATGCATGGCCGGCTGGTGGTGCTGAAGAATGGCCGCTACGACGATCTGCCCATCGAGGTGGTGACCAGCAGCAAGAAGGTGGTGGATCTGGAGCACTTCTACGACACCGAGCGCTATCGCCCCTTCTATCGCAAATTCGCCATGAAGCCGCTGTTCATCATGACCAGCGAGGCGTAGCAGCCGCTCGGCGAGACGCCTCGCTGAGCAGGTTTGAGAATGCGCCAGGAGCCGCTCGGCGAGACGCCTCGCTGAGCAGGTTTGAGAATGCGCTAGGAGCCGCTCGGCGGGACGCCTCGCTGAGCAGGTTTGAGAATGCGCTAGGGCCGCTCGGCGAGACGCCTCGCTGAGCGGGTTAGAGAAAGCGCCTGGATGATGACAGATCATCCAGGCGCTTTCAGTTCCCACGCCAGCGCCCCACCCGCTCTGGCCGGTCTCCGACCGAGCCAGCGCCCTTCCCGAAACGCTCAGGCCGCCGCGCCTGCAGGCAGGCCCTTCATCCCGCTGCGATGCTGCGCGTAGTTGGGCGACATCTGCAACAGATGCCGCCGGATCAGCGGGCGCAGAGCGATCACGGCCTGCCGCTTGGGCCCCAGCGCAGCCCGCACATCGGTCAGATAATCCTGCAAAGTGTGGCGCTGGAAACGGAGCACCTGCTGGCTCTCGGCTGTATCCAGCCAGTCGGTGGCGAAAGGCTCGGTGCGAAAGGCCCAGTCGGGCAACATGCCGACGCCGAACGCATCCAACACCTGGGTGGCCAGATCGCGATACAGAAATTGGCAGGCCGGCCCGCCGCCGATGTGCCAGGTGCGGCCCCAGACCGCGTCGCTGCTCAGGGCGTTAGTCATGGCCAGCGCCACATCGCGGCCATGCACATATTCGATGCGGTTGTTCAGCGGCACATCGAAGACGCCGGGATCGACGATCAGGCGAATCGGCATGGACGCGCCCAGACGCAGGATGGCCCAGCGCAGGCCGGCGCTCTTCACCGTCTGCTCACAGGTCACCTTGTGCCAGGCGTAGTGCTCCACCGGCTGCACCGGATCGGTGACGCGCCGCGGCGGGGGCAGGTGATCCGTGCGGCCGTAGACATGCAGCGACGAGGCGAAGACTAAGCGGGGCTGCTGCGGGCTGGCCTTGGCCGCGGCCAGCAGGTTGAGCGTGCCGCCCACATTGACCTCGCGGGCAAAATCGGGCTGCTCCTCGCTGCCCACGCCGGT
>JAJTXO010000559.1 GCA_021463315.1 Caldilineales bacterium
GCTTTCTTCTCGTTGACGGTCAGCGCCACGGCCAGGCCAATTGCCAGGAAAAGTATGATCACCAGCACTGCCATGCGCAGCCCCTGCTGCTCGGCTGGCGCGACTGCCACGCCCTGGCGCTCGTACATCAGCGCCAACTCGGCCGCCACCCAGCCGAAGAGGAGCGGACCCAGCAAAAAGGCGATGCGGCCGACCATGGTGAAGAAGCCGAAGAACTCGGCGCTGTGGCCGGGCGGGGCGAAAAGGCCCACCAAAGTGCGGCTGACCGACTGGACGCCGGCCATGGCGATGCCGGCCGCCGCGCCGATCAGCAAAAAGCCTATCTGGCTCTGGTTGAAGAACAGCCAGACCACCACGCCGATCATGGCCAGCAGCGACGCGATCAGCGCACGCTTGCCGCCGATGCGATCGATCAGCAGGCCAAAGCCGTAGGCGCCGATGACGTTGGTGATCTGCACGATGATGGCGAAGACGATGATCAACTCCTGCCCCAGGCCAAACAGCGTCGAGCCGATGATGGCCGCGAACTCCAGGGCGATGGCGATGCCGCTGCCGAAAAGCAGAAAGGCGGCCATGAACTTGACCATCTCGCGAAAGCGGCTGGTGGTGCGCAAGGTGTGGGCGACCTCTTTGAAAGCTACGGAGAGATAGCTTTCGCCGGCCGGCAGCGCCTTCTTCTTGGCCTTCTCCGGCAGCCAGAGGATCAGCGGAATGGTGGAGAGGATCCAAAAGCCGGCCGTGATCAGCATAGCCAGCCGCGCGGAGAAGGTTCCAGGCATGAGCAGCACGATCGGCAGCACGATCAGCAGGGCGATGACGCCGCCGGCTGAGCCGATGGCCCAGCCTGTGCCCGACACCTTGCCCATCTCGTCGGGCCGGGCCAGCTCGGGCAGAAAGCCGTCGTAGAAGACCTGGGAACTGCGATAGCCGATCTCGGCCAGGATGAAAGACAACATGCCGATGAGGACATCCCCCGCCTGCACGAAGAAGAGCAGGCCGGTGAAGGCGATGGCCTGGGCGGTGAAGCCCAACAGGAAGCGCTTCTTGGCGCCGGAGAAATCGGCCATCGCGCCCAGCACAGGCGCCAGAAAGGCTACGACCAGGATTGCAATGGCGATGGCCACGCCCCACAGTCGCGAGCCTTCAGCGCCGCCCACCACCGTTTTCTGGAAATAGGTGGAGAAGACGGCCAGATAGACCACCGAGGCGTAGGCGGAGTTGCCGAAATCGTACAGGTACCAGGCGAGACGCTCGCGCTTGGTGGAGAGGGGCGGAAGAGAGGCGGCGGTCATGGAATGCTCCTTTCGGGAGGGAGGAACTGGAGGAACTGGAGGAACTGGAGGAACTGGAGGAGCTGGAGGAACTGGAGGAACTGGGGGAACTGGGGGAACTGGGGGAGCTGGGCGCAGGGTGGTCAGTGGCGTTGGCTGAACCTGGGGGGGTGTTGCCGGGAAAAGACGCGGCTTAGGTGGACTCGGCGTAGCGGTCGGCATCGCAGCGCTCACGTTGTTCGCGCAGCCCGACCCGCGCTGCCTGACTTGCACCGTTGCGTCGTTAAATCGCCTCCTGTCTTATACTTTCTGCCAAGGCTGATTTTCAGCATAATACCCTCTCCCCCCGCAAACTGTCAACTCATTGTACGCAAGATGTGCTTCAGCAGCCCGTCCGTACAGCGATTTTCCAAATCGCTGCTCCGACCCCAGCAGCCCCGTACAGCGATTTTCCAAATCGCTGCTCCGAACTCCAGACGCACGATTTGGAAAATCGTGCTACGGGATCGTCAGATCAGCAGCAACAGGCCGGTGGCGAAGATCAGGATCTGCACCAGGACGCGAAAGTGCTGGTTGCTGATGTGGCGATCGACCCATGCGCCGCTCCACACCCCCAGCAACAGCGCCGGAACCAACAGCAGGTAGGTGGTCAGCACCGCGTTGGTCAGATTGCCGGCCGCGGCGTGGGCGGCGATGACCAGGCTGCCGCTGAACAGAAAAAGCGCCTGCAAGGTGGATCTGAAGAGGTCCCGCGGCCACTGCTTGAGATTGCCGTAGATGATCACCGGCGGGCCGGCGGTGTTGAACGCGCCGCCCAGCAGGCCGGCCAGAAAGCCGACGGGGTAAGCCCACAGATCGGAGCGCAGCGGGGCCGAGCGCGGCTTCCACACCCCGTAGAGCGCATAGGCGATCAGGATCACCCCCAACACCCGCTTGATCAGATCCTCGTCCAGGCTGCTCAGCGCCCAAACCCCCAGCGGCACTCCCAGCGCCGCGGCCACGGCCAGCGGCAGCACAGTGCGCCCATCGAAGCCGCGACGATAGCGCGCCAAATTGACCGCGTAGAGGGTGATCCCTGCCAACGCCACCAAGGGCGCGGCCGCCTTGACCCCGATCACCAGCGCCACCAGCGGCATAGCCATCAACGCGAAGCCGAAGCCGGAGGTGGTTTGCAGGAGGGCGGCGAGGAAGACGATGGCGAGCAGGAGCAGAGTAGTTACGTCAGGCAAGAGCCAACTCAAGGGTCGATAGGAAATCAGGAGATTCGCAGGGCAACACGACACGCTGACGATCTGGCGGCATGATACTGTGTGAGGATTTTGGTGTCAAGTCAAGACATGATTGGCTTCTGTTCCGAAGTAGGCTATAATCCTGCCGCACCATTCGTCCGACCCCGACACTGCCTCGACTCCACGCCACAAAGGTAGCACCATGGCCGATCCCCTCCTTTCCTCCCTGTCCCAGCTCTATCCCCCCGCCCGCATCCTGACCCAGCCGGCCAGCCTGGCGCCGTATGAGTGCGACGCGCTGACCGCGACGCGCGTGCGGCCGCGCGCAGTGGTGCTGCCGGAGACGCAGGAGGAGGTGATCGAGACGGTGCGGCTGTGCTATCGGATGGGCGTGCCCTTCGTCGCCCGCGGCAGCGGCACCAGCCTTTCGGGCGGATCGCAGCCGCTGGCCGACGGCATCGTCATCGCCCTCAACCGGCTGAACCGCATCGTCCACATCGACCCGACAGCCCGCATCGCGGTGGTGGAGCCGGGGGTGATCAACCTGGACGTGAGCAAGGCGGCCGCGCCGTACAACCTGCACTACGCCCCCGACCCGGCCAGCCAGTCGATCTGCACCATCGGCGGCAATGTGGCTTTCAACGCTGGCGGCGTGCATTGCCTGAAATATGGCATGACCAGCAACCACGTGTTGGGCATCAAGGCGGTGCTGGCCGATGGTGAGCTGGTTTTTCTGGGCGGCACGAGCGTGGAGGGGGTGGGGCCAGACCTGCCGGGGCTGTTCGTGGGCAACGAGGGCACCTTCGGCGTCGCGCTGGAACTGACCCTGCGCTTGATCGCGCGGGTCGAGCGCTACCAGACGGTGCTGGCGGCCTACCGCTCGCTGCAGGAGGCGGGCGACGCGGTCAGCATGATCGTGGCGCGCGGCTTGTTGCCGGGCGCGCTGGAGATCATGGAC
>JAJTXO010000056.1 GCA_021463315.1 Caldilineales bacterium
GCGTGCCGCGTCGCCGACCATCAGGAAGCCGTTGCCCACAAAACGCTCCATGATGTAGCTGTAGTCGCCCTCGAACTTGTATTCGTTGATGCGCACTGCTTCGCGCATGGCGTGAGTCAGATCGGGGTTGGTGTTGATGTAGGTGTTGAAATAGGTATCGGGGTCCATGCGCGACTGCTTGAACACGTCGCGCTCGGCCACGATGCCGACCGAGGTGATCTTGTCGGTGATCGGAATCTGCCAGACCCAGCCGCGCTCCACGGGCAGGAAGTAGATGTGGATGTAGTCGGCCGTGGGGCCCTCGCCCCGGTCCAGATGCTCGAACCAGGCATGCACGGCATACTGGTTGAAGATGGGGTCCATCTTCTTGCTCTTGAGCTGCCGGCCCAGCAGGGTGCCGCGGCCGCTGGCGTCCACCACGACCTTGGCCGGTACGTCCACCTCCTGGCCGCCGATCTCGACCGTGACGCCGCAGGCCTGGTCGCCCTCGAACAACACCTTTTTGACATGCACACCCTGGTAGACCTTGGCGCCCAGCTTTTCGGCGTGCTTGAGCAGCATCAGGTCGAACTTGCTGCGGTCCACATGGAAGGTGTGGTCGAAGTTGATCCCATCCTCGTTGAACTCGCGGAAGCGGATCGCTGCCTCACGGCCGCCGGGCGCGTGCCACGACGCGCCGAGCTTGATCGGAAAACCGGCCGCGCGCATATCGTCGATGACGCCAATCTCCTCCATCACGGGCATGGTGGAGGTGACCAGCGACTCGCCCACGTGGGCGCGCGGATGGTTCAGGCTCTCGAAGATCGTAACGCTAATGCCAGCCTTAGCCAGATAGCTGGCCAGGGTCGAGCCGGCTGGCCCGCCGCCGATGATGATCACGTCGTTCATAGTTGGCAAAACTCCAGTGGGTAGAACACTCAGGATTGCGCCAGGTAATCGGCCAGCGCCCGCACGCTGTGGAAATTTTCGTAGGTGACGTCCTCGTCGGGGATCTGCCGCCCCAGGCGCTCGTCGACAAAGGCCACGATCTGCAGGATGCCCAGCGAATCGACGATGCCCGCGCCCAGCAGGTCGGTGTCCACGGTCAGGTTGGCGTTGCGCCCGCGCAGCAGCTCTTTCTTGATGTAGTCCAGCAAAAGGGTCGATGTGTCCATGGTGAGTCCTCCAAGATGATAGTAACTATACGGATCGGGCGAGACGCCCTGCGGATCACAGATGGATCGGGCGAGACGCCCGCCTGATCACAGATGGATCGGGCGAGACGCCCGCCGGATCACAGATGGATCGGGCGAGACGCCCGCCGGATCACAGATGGATCGGGCGAGACGCCCGCCGGATCAGAGATGACTGGCCAGGGCCCGCTCGCGCAGCGCCCGGCGATCGATCTTCCCCGTCGAGGTGCGAGGAAAGTCCTGGGTGATGTCGATCCTGGCCGGCGTCGCGTACCAGGGCAGCCGGCTGCTGAGATGCTCGACCAGCAGATCGGGCGACAGCTGAAAGCCCTCCTTGGCGATCACCGCGGCGGCAATCAGGTTGCTGCCGTCGCCGTCGGGCACTGCGAAGACCGCGGCCTCTTCGACCTGGCCGTGGGCCAGCAGCGCCACCTCCACCTCATCCAGCTCGACGCGGTAGCCGCGGGTCTTGATCTGGCGATCCTTGCGGCCCAGGTAGACCAGATTGCCGTCCGGCCGCGCCTGCACCAGGTCGCCCGTGCGGTAGAAAATGTCGGCGTAGTGGGGGAAGACCTCGTGGCGCAGAAAGCCGCGCTCGCTCATGTCGGGCCGGCCCCAATAGCCGCGCATCACGATCGGCCCGCGGATCACCAGCTCGCCCACCTGGCCGGCCGGCGCTGGCTGGCCGTCGGCGTCCACCACCAGCCCATGGGCGTTCTCGCACACGATGCCGATGGGGATGGTCTCGTCGGAGTCCTCTGGCAGCGCATCGACGTGATAATAGGTGCAGACGTTGGTTTCGGTCGGCCCGTACAGGTTGCTGTAGCGTGGCCCAGGCAGCGCGGCCATCAAGCTGCGCAGGTGCTTGGTGGGAAAGACCTCGCCGGCGAACAGCACCCAACGCAGCGCGCTCAGGTCGCGGGCCGGCAGGTTGCCGCGCTGCAAGAGCTGGATCAGCGCGAAGGGCACCGAATACCAGACGCTGATCCGCTCATCAGCCATCAGCCTGGCCACGCTGGCCGGGAACTTGGTGACGGCCTCCGGAATGATCACGGTGGTCGCGCCGGCCAGCGCGCCGGCGAACAGGTCGAAGGTGGACAGGTCGAAGTGCAGCGGCGCATGGTTGCTCAGCCGATCCTCAGCGCGCAGATCGTAGGTGGCCGCGGCCCACTGGGCAAAGGCCAGGCCGCTGCGGTGGGTGTGCATGATGCCCTTGGGGTCGCCGGTGGAGCCTGAGGTGTACAGGATGTAGGCCAGGTCCATCTCGGTCAGCCCCAGATCAGGCAGCTCGGCCGGTTCAGCCCACACCTGGTCCCACGGGATCGCCGGCGCGGTCAGGTCGTCGCCTGGCGCCACGCCCAGCAGGCAGGCCAGTCCTGGTTGCGCCGCCAGAATAGCAGGCAGGTTGGCGCGCCTCTCCTCACCGGTCACCAGCCAGCGGATGCCGCAGTCGCCGATCACATAGCTGGTGCGGGCCACCGGCGTGAAGGGATCCAACGGCACGTAGGCCGCGCCAGCCATCATGATGCCATAGACCGCCACGTGGGACTCCAGGCTCTTGGGCAGGTAGATGCCCACGCGGTCGCCGCGCTGCACGCCATGGGCCAGCAACAGCCGCGCCAGGCTGGCCGCGCGCTGCGCCAGCTCGGCATAGCTCAGGCTCTGGCCGTGGCAGCGCAGCGCCTCCTGTTGTGGCGTCGTCTCGGCCGCTCGAATCACTGCCTGATGGAGTAAATAGGTCATTTTCTCACCTCTGCCGTTCGTAACTGCTCAGCCTAAGACTTCGGAAGTCGCCGCAGCACTCACCAGGACGTAGTTTCGGGTGCAAGGCCAGGTTCAACCTTGCTGCGGCGACTTCCGAAGTCTCTCGGTCGTACTGGCCGGAGTAGTAACTGCCGTTCTTGGAAGTCCGACTTCTCCGAAGAAGTCGGATTTCGTGAGTGCATTCACAGCCCCAGCAGCCGGGCAATGATGTTGCGCTGGATGTCGGACGTGCCGGAGTAGAGCGTGCCGCCGACCGCGTCGCGCAGCTCCCGCTCCACCTGGAACTCGGTCATATAGCCGTAGCCGCCGTGGATGCGAATCGCATCCATGCTGGATTGCACGTAGGCCTCGCTCAGGGTGAGCTTGGCCAGCGCCGCCTCCATCACGGCTGGCTTGCCCTGCTTCTTCAACCAGGCCACCTGATAGAGGATCAGCCGGGCCGTCTCCAGGCGCACCTTCATGTCGGCGATGCGGTTGGCCACCGACTGGAAGTGGCCGATGGGCTGGCTGAACTGCTGGCGCTGGCGGGCGTAGGCGATGCACTCCTCGAGCTGGCGCTCCATCGCGCCGACGTGGCTGGCCAGGATGCTGCTGCGCTCCCATTCCATGGAGTGGTTGAAGATCTTGGCGCCGCTGCCCTCTGGTCCCAGCCGCGCATCCTCTGGCACCCAGCAATCCTGCAAGATCAGCTCACCCATGGGCGACGTGCGCAGCCCCATCTTGTCCAGGTTGCGCCCCACCGTGAAGCCGGGCACGCCGCGGTCTACCAGGAACGCGGTGACGCCCCACATCCCTTTGGCAGGATCCACCGTGGCGAACACCACGGCCAGGTCAGACACCGGCGCGTTGGTGACAAAGGTCTTGCTGCCGTTGAGCAGGTAGCCGCCGTCGACCCGCTGGGCGCGCGTGCGCAGGCTGAAGGCGTCGGAGCCGGAGTCGGGCTCGCTCATGCCATGCGCGCCGATGAGCTCGCCGCGGCAAAGGCTGGGCAAGTAGCGCTCTTTCTGCGCCTCCGTGCCGAAGCTGAAGATCGGCATCTGCACGCTCCACAGTTGGGCGTTCATGGCGAAGATCAGGCCGTTGTCGCGGCAGCCGTAGCCCAGCCCCTCCATGGTCAGCAGGGTGGTCAGGATGTCGGCCTCCGATCCGCCATACTGCTCAGGGAAGGGCAGGCCCAGGATGCCAAACTGGCCGCACCGCCGCCACTCGTCGCGCGGAAATTCCGCCTGCCGCTCGCGCTCGACCAGCTCTTTGCCCAGCTCGTTTTGGGCGAACTTGATCACCGAGCGCTTGAACTCCAGTTGTTCATCTGACCAGGAAAAGTCCATTTCAGTCCTCGAAGAAAGGGGCCCAGGGCGAGCCGGCGAAGCGGCTTTTCAGCTCGTCGTAGTTGGCGATGGCCTGCGCCAGCGTTTGCTGCGACTGTTTGAAGATGGTGGGCGTCACCGGTTGGTAGTCCAGGTCCAGAAAGTGCTGCACCCGGCGCATCGCGCGGTCGTTGTCCTGCGCCAGATCTTCGTAGCAGAGCTCAAACCGGGGATGGCCTGCCAGCCGCGCGTCGCACGCCTCTTCCCAGGCCCGGGTGCGCTGGAAGTCAGCCAGGCACTGCTCGTAGTCCAGGGTCACGACGACCGGCTGCTCCGCCTGGCCGCTGGTGTTGACCCAGACATCGGTGAGCTCGGCCCGCCGGCGCGAGAGATGGGTGCTGAGCAGGTTGCGCCGCTTCATATGGATCACCCGGATGGCTTTTTGCTGCTCCAGATAGGGCCACACCGCTTGCCAGTTGCCTTCCTGGGCATGGTAGTAGAAGATCTTGAAGCCCACGGCTGCGATCTCGGCCGGATAGCGGCGGTAGATGCGCGTTTCGATGAAGCTGACCGGATCCTCCAGCAGCAGGCGATGCTGGCGCTCCGACTGGCGCAGGGCGCCGATGTGATCCCAGTCCATGGCCGCGCGGCTGGCGCTGCGAAAGACTTCGCCGTAGGCCTCGACCTGGGAATGGGCGTTGAGCAGGCTGCGCAGCAGGTTGGAGCCGGTGCGCGAGCGGCCGACGACGATGAAGCGCACGTACTCGGAATGCCCTCCCAGCAGGCCTTTGTCGATCAGAAGGTGGCGCATAGAGTTCATCCAAAGCTACCAATCATCCGCGCCCCGGTCCGGCGCCTGTCGAGCAGCACGTCTACCCACCGTTGAACGCAGCGTCGCAGCAGTTCGGTCATCGGCGGCCAGCCAGAAACCAATCGACGCTGGTGGCATCGCTGGTGAAGAAGGCGACCAGCATGTCGGCCACTTTGCGGTTGCCGCTGGCCGAGGGATGGGTGCAGTCGCGCAGCATATCGCGCGCCAGCCAGGTCAGGCCATCGCCGCGCGGGTTAACGCCATCGCTCCACAGATAGGGCCCCCAGGACAGATAGGGCGCCTGGACCGGGCCTTGGGCCGCGTCGTAGTTCAGCGTTGGATCGCCCTGGATCTGCTGTTCGATCAGCCACTTGACCGCGAAACCGGTCTCGAAGGCCAGCGGTTCTGGGCTCAAGCCGCGCCAATAGGTGTAGGATCGGGTTCGGCTGGAGAGATAGGCGATCTTGATGTTGGGATAGCGCACCTTCAGATTGCGCACGATCGCCGCCAGATCAGCCTGCAACTGCTCGGCCTTGGCTGGAAACTCGCCGCCCCGGGTCAGGGTCTGCTTGATCCAGGCTACCTGCACCTGTTGCGGCGTCACCCGATACCTGGCCAGGCGGCGATCCAGCTCTTGCCAGGTGGCGCCCTGCGGGTTCACCCAGCGCTCGGCTGTGCGGCCGCCCTGCGCGCCGTTGACCAGAAACAGGTGCGGGTTGACATCCACGCCGTTGCGAACCAGATCCATGAAGGTGTTGAACTCCGACGACGTGTTGGACATGCCGACAGAGATCATCACGATCTTGCCAGCAGGGTCAGGCCGGCCCTGTTGGTCCAGCGGGACAATCTGGCGCGCGATGGCCTGGCCGGCCGCGTCGTGCGCGGGAGGGCGGGCATTGCTGCCGCCCGGATAGAGCCCGCCGGCAAAGCCGGTCGGGCCATGCTCCAGCCGCACATACTCAGCGGGTCCCAGGTCGGTCAGCGCCGGGCTGACCGAGATGGCGCGTCCCGTGCAGATGCCTCGATCTTGGGCTTGGCTTGACGTCGGCGCGCTGGCTACCAGCAGAAGCCCGGCCAGCAGCGCACACAGAGTTTTCCTTTTCATCGATCACACTCCAGTGTCGGTCAGCTCCGCAAGCCGATCTGCCGGCGTCTCCCCCGCGGTGGAAACGCCCTGGATCGCGCTGGGGGCGACGCGCGGCCGCGCGGTGGCTGTCAAGTGCTCTTCGATAGTCTGCGCCGCCTGCTCCCAAGTCCAGTGCAGCAAGACCTGCTGACGGCCGGCCTGCCCGTAGGCAGCCGCCAGCTCGGGATTTGCCAGCAAGCGCTGCACGGCCGCCGCGAACTGCTGCGGATCCCGCGGGACCAGCAAGCCGGTCTGTTCAGGCAGGACAGTCTCCGGAATGCCGCCCTCCTGCACGGCCACCACCGGCGTGGCGCAGGCCATGGACTCCAGGGGCGCCAACCCAAAGGGCTCGCGCACCGGCGCATAGAGCGTCACCAGGGCTTGGTTGTACAGCTCGACGAGACGGGCATCGTCGACGTTGCCCAGGAGCTGCACCGCCACCGCTTTCTGCGCGGCCAACTGCTCCAGATAGGCGCGTTCGGGCGGATTCTGGAAGTTGCTGGCGATCACCAAGGGGGGCCGCTGGCCGGCCGGCAGCTCGGCCAGCGCCTCGATCAGGAAGTCGAAGCCCTTGAGCGGCGTCAGTGAGCCCACCGACAACACGAAGCGCGCCTTGTCCAGCCCCAGCGGCGCAAAATGCTGGGCGTCGATGCCGTGGTAGCTGAGCTGCGGGCTGATCTGGTAGATCTGGCCCACGGTCTGTTGCATGAACCGGGAGTTGACCAGAACCCGGCTGGCGCGGCGCGTGTTGCTCCGATCGATCCGTCGCACCGTTGCCAGATAGAGCTTGAGCAGCGGATCGATCCGGTTGAGCGCGGTCCGCCGCGGCGAGCTGTCGTCGCCATAGGGCCGCGCGGGCTGGGGCTCGTACAGCACCCGCAGCGGCTCCTGGCAATAGTAGACCGACGGCAGGTCGCCCAGATAGGCCAGCACGCTGGGCGCCTTCTCGAACTGGCAGGCGTGCACAAAGGCCACGTCGTAGCCGCCAGCGCGCAGGTCGCTGGCCACCGACCGGCCAAGACGCCGCAACTGCGCCAGATCGGCCAGGCGCAGCCCCTGGTTCAGGCGGCCCCAGGGCGAATCCAGCAGCGGCCGCGGCTGGAACTCATAGATCCGATGGCTGGCCACGCAGGGACGCAGATCGCCGAAGCTGTGATCGGCGCTGGAGAGGGTGTAGACATCCACCTGATGGCGCAGCGCCAGCCGGCGGGCGCTTTCGTACAGCGTCCGCTTGGCGCCGCCCGATGGCAGATTGTGATAGATCGCGATGCGCATCAGATCGTCCCCTCGGGGTCGGTTGCCGGCAGCGCCACATCTCCCAGCGGCGCGCGCCGGGTTGGATCGACCTGGCCGGTCTTGCGCAGACGCACCGCCAGTTGGCACAGCCTGGGACTGGCGCGGTAGAGCCGGATCAGCCTGGCGGCCTGCCGGCTGGAGGGGTCCAGGCGGTCCGCCTGGCGCAGCCAGAGCTCGATCTGGTCGTGGCGCAGGCCGCAGACGATGGCCTTGCTGGCCATCAAGCGCAGCAGCTCGGCCTGCATGGCGATCGGCAGCGCGGTGAACTGCGGCCAGGCGACGATCTCCGCCTGTCGCTGGGCATGGCCGGGCAGCAGATTCACCAGCAGCTCGTAGAAGGTCGCGCGCCGTGTCTCCAGCGGGCAGGCGGCGAACTTCGGCAGCTTGATCGCCTTCTCGCGGCAGTGGGCCATGTACAGCGCGCGCCGGTCCAGATCGACGCGGTGGGTGATGTTGTTCTGGTGGACCCGATAACAGCCGGTCGGCCGATCGATGTAGCCGAACTGGGCATCGTGGGCATAGCGGGTGGTGAAATCCCAGTCAGGGCCGATCACGATG
The DNA here is from genome assembly GCA_021463315.1 of Caldilineales bacterium. Classification (GTDB taxonomy): domain Bacteria; phylum Chloroflexota; class Anaerolineae; order JAAEKA01; family JAAEKA01; genus JAAEKA01. The sequence goes on from JAJTXO010000056.1 coordinate 8,035, forward strand.
GCCGGATCGAAGGCCAGGCTGTGCTGGTCGATGAGGCGGCGACGCAACACCAGACAGAGCGGCGGGCCAAAGACATCGGAAGCGGCCACCAGCTCTGGGAACAGCCAGCCCTCGAACGGCCCGCGGCGGCGGCTGGAGAGCGTCTGCAGCCGCCGGCCCTGCTCGTCGCAGTGAAAACCGTCGGTGTAGACCCCGTCGCGCTGGGGATGGGTCTGCAGATAGCCCACGGTGAGCGCCAGATGCTCAGGCAGATAGAGATCGTCGGCGTCCAGAAAGGCCACCAGCTCGCCCTGCATCTGCTGCAGGGCGGTGTTGCGCGCCGCAGACTCGCCGCCGTTGGCCTGGCGCACCAGCTTGATGCGCGCGTCGCGCTCGGCCCGGCTGGCCGCCCGCGACGCTGTGCCGTCGGTGGAGCCGTCGTCCACCACGATCAGCTCCCAGTCGGGCATGGTCTGGGCCAGCGCGCTGTCGATGGCCTGCTCGATGGTGCGCTCGGCGTTATAGGCCGGCATCATGATGCTCACGATAGGGATCATGGGGTCAGCACCTGTTCGAAGATCTGTTCCAGTTGGTGGGCGGTGTGCGCCCAGCCGTGCCGCGCCTCGGCCTCCAGCCGCGCGGCCTGGCCCATACGCCGCCGCAGCGCCGGGTCAGCCGCCAACTGAACGATGGCCGCGGTCAGCGCGGCTTCGTCGCACGGCGGCACGATCGTGCCCGTCTGGCCATGCTGCACGGTCGCTGGCCGGCCGGCTGCGCGATCGCCGGAGGCTATGGTCGGCAGGCCCGCGGCCTTGTAGTCCAGGATCTTCAGACCGGAGAACTCGGGCCAGCCGCAGTAGGGCGAGACGCCCAGATCGGCTTGGGCCAGCAGCGGGGCGAGTTCTTCGGCCCGCATCGGCCCGCCAAAGGTCACGTGCGCCCCCAGGTCGAGATCCATGGTCAGGTCGGCGGCATCGGCCAGGCCGGGCCCAGCGCCGATCAACAACAGACGCACGGCCGCGCCCTGCTGGCGCGCCCGTCCGGTCGCTCGAAGCAATATCGCCACGCCCTGCCAGGGCAAAAAACCGCCGACGTAGACGATGGTCACCGGCTGATCGGAGGGGGTGGCCTGAAAGGTGCGCAGTTGCTGGCGCTGCAGCAGGGAAACCAGCTCGGTGCCGTTCTCCACCGTGCTCACCCGCGCGGCCGGCGCCGCGTCGGGATAGCGCTGCAAGAACTGCTCGCGCCAGCCCTCGCCGGTGGTCACCACATACGCGGCCTGGCGCACGGCCCAGGTCATGCAGGCCAGCGAGAGCCGGCGCTGCGCGCCCTGGGGCGCGATCCCTTTGGCCTGCAGGTCGGCCAGGTGATCGCCGTTGTTTTCCAGCACCAACGGCTTGTGGAGCCAGCGGCTGGCCAGCGCGCCGCCGTAGCTGACCCAGCTCATGCGCTCGTAGAGCAGGTCGCAGCCGGCCAGCTCCTGGCGGCAGGCCAGCGCAAAGCGCACGCTCTCGAACAGGGCTGCATAGGGCAGGCGCAGCTCGTATTGCACCCGGCGCACGGCCCGCTCCATCCAGCGCAGCGGGCCGCGATCCATCGCGCGCACCTCCACCGCATGGAACTGCTCCAGATCGTCGGTGCGCCACAGGCTGCCATCCAGCACGGCCAGCACCCGCAACTGGTGGCCCTGCGCGGCCAGCGCCTGGACCACGTGGCGCAGATGGCTGGCGGGGCCGTCGAAGGGGGGCCGGCGCAGAGCGACCGGCTGTTGCACCAAGACGCCGATCTTCATCGCGGCCGCCTCTGGGCTGGCTGTTTGGCAGCGCCGGCCGCCTCGATCAAGCGGCGGATTTGGACCTTGGTTTGGTTGATGTCGAAATTGTCGCTCACGATCTGGCGCATGGCTGCCTGGCGTTGGGCCTGTTGCGCCGGGCTCAGCGCCGCGTAGTCCAGAAGGCGTTGGCGCAGCTCGCAGTCGCCGTAGTAGAGCTGCTCGCGGGGCAAAAGCTCCTCGGCGCCATCCCAGAAGTGCGACAGGGTGTAGCAGCCTGAGGCCATCGCCTCCATCGGCGCCACCTGCAGACCCTCGGAGTAGCCGTTGGAGATGAAGAGATCGATCTGCGAATACCAGCTCTCCGGCTGGCTGACCGCGCCGTGCAGCGTCACCCGATCGTGCAGCTTCAGCTTGTCGATCAGGTTGAGCAGCGCCAGGTAGTACTCGTCGAAGCCGGCCGCGCGGCCTCCGCCGATGTGTAGGTGCAGCTCGCTGCGCTCCTGGGCCAGCTCGTGAAAGGCCAACACCAGCTCGTAAACCCGCTTGCGCGGCTTGAGGTGGCAGAGGGTGCCGATCTGGCCGCGCCAGGGCTGGGGTCGATAGGGAAAGCGGGCCAGCGAGATGGCCTCGGGAATGACCGCGATCTTGGCCTCCAGGCCGGGAAAGCGGCCCAGAAACTCGCGGCGCTTGGCCTGGCTGACCAGGATGATCGTATCCACGGCGTCCCAGTTGATCCTGTCGGCCCATTGATACAGCTCGTAGCGGTGCAGCCGGGCGACGATGCCGCAGCGCTTGGGCAGCCGGCTGGCCACGGCCAACAGCTCGCTGGCCCACTCGAAGAAGACGACGTCGTTGCTGCCCAGGAACTGGGCCAGATCGCGCTGCAGCAGCCAGCGATTGGCGCGCACGTTGAAGGCTGGCAGCGACGTCACCCGGCGCTGAAACAGGTCGGTGGGATGCCGAACCTTCAGATCGTCGTAGATCTCATGCAAAAAGGACCAGGTTTCTTCAGTCGCGATGCCGATTTTCATGATGCCCATCGTTCACCGGTTGTGTACAGGTCACTGGGCGCCCAAGGAGCTTCCTCGGCGCATCAATCCATGAAGCGCCGCTGCCAGAGCTCCAGCGTGAGCAGCGCGCCCAGGCGCACAGCGTGGTTGGCGCCGGCCATATGCTCGGCTACCACCTGGCGCACGAAGGCCGGCTGGAAATGGCCGCGCCCGAGGGCGTGCGGGCTGAGCAGCGTCTCCTCGACCCAGGGGCGCAGCACGCCGCGCATCCAGGCCGCGTAGTCCTTGTAGGGCCGGCGGCGGGTGGGCGCAACCCGGCGCAGGCCGGCCTGATGCAGATGCCAGCGCGCCCAATCTTCGGCCCGCAGCGTCACATCGCGCGCGCAGGTGGCCAGCGGCAGCCCGGTGTCGGGGATGGGGATCTGGGCCAGCTTGGGGAAGGCGAGAATGAAAGCGTTGCGCATCAGGCTGCGCTGGTAGCGGTAGCCGGGCGGCGTGGCGAGCATGAAATCGATCAGATCGTTGTCGCAGAAGGGCAGACGCACCACCGCCCGGCTGCGCACCACCTCGACGCCGTTGATGGTCATCCGTGGCACCCGCTGGGTATAGTCGAAGTAGATGCGCTGGTCGGCCAGCAGGGTCGAACAGGAGGCGTCCATGCCGGCCTGGTATTCGGCCAGCACCGCGTCGCCTACCTCGCGCTGGCAGGCCGCGCTGAAGAGCTGGCTGTGCTGGGTCGGGTCGAAACTGATCACCCCCTGGTCGCGGTGAACTTGCAGGTGGGCCTGAATGCGGGTGGCGTCGTCGTAGTCGGCCCAGTGCTGCGGCCGTTGGGCGAAGCCCATCATGGCGTCGCCCAGAAAGCCCTTGAAGATCACCTGCGCAGCCTGGGCTTCCGGCTCCAGCGTGGCCAGCGCGTGCAGGTTGACCACATTGCCCAGCCCGTCGGTGATGCGCACGGCCTCCTCGGCTTTGTCCAGCAGCCAGTCAGGGCGCAGTTCGTAGAAGGTGTTGGGCATGCCCAGCGCCCTGGCCGCCTGGCGCGCGTAGGTCGCATCGTTGCAGCCGGGAATGCCCCAGGTGAAGCTGGTCAACGACCGGCCCGCGGCGTGCTGGGTCAGATAGGCCAGCAGAACGCGCGAGTCCACGCCGCCGCTGAGCATCAGGCCCAGCGTCAGACCGTCGTCGTGCTGCACCTGGCGCTGCACGGCCCGGTCCATGTGCTGCAAGAGCAAGGCCATCAACTCTTCTTCCGAGCGCAGCGTGTAGTGGCGCGGGTGATAGGGTCGCCAGTAGGGGCGAATGTCCAGCCGGCCGCCGTGGAAGGTCAGCACCGACCCGCCCGGCAGCAGATGCACGTCCTTGACCAGCGTGCGTTGACCCAGCACATGATCGAAGGTCAGGAACTGGGCCATGGCCGCACGGTCCAGACAGCGCGGCAGGCCGGGATGGGCCAACAGGCCGCGCACGCCGCCGCCGAAGATCAGCCCGTCCCGGATCTGGCTGTAGTAGAGTGGGTGCAGACCCAGGCGGTCGTTGGCGATGACCAGCCGGCGGGCGCGCTGGTCCCAGATCGCGGCCGTCCAGGCGCCGTTGAGCTGGAGGGGAAACTCCTCGCCCAACTCCTGGTAGAGATGGAGCAGCAACGCCGCAGGACTGTCAGTCCTTCCGAGGACTGACAGTCCTTGTCCTTGAGTCTCGAACAGCTCGCCGTCCATCACCAGGCCGATGCTGCCGTCGGCGTTCCAGACCGGCTGGGGCGCAGGGTTGGCGAAGCCAAGGTTGACACGACCCAGGCCAAAGCCAGCGCCGCTATGCAGCTCGGCGCGGAAACGGGGCTCGCTTTCCAGGCTGTGGGCCATGGCGTGCAGCAAGGTCGAGCCCTCGTCCGGGCTCAGGTCGGCGCAAAATCCCACGTAACCGTTCAGGTGGGCGACGCCCGAGGTAGGAGTGAAGGAGGTAATTGTCGATTGATGGTGGCAGTACAGGCAGCAGTGAGGTAGTCCAGGACATC
>JAJTXO010000560.1 GCA_021463315.1 Caldilineales bacterium
CGGCGCCGATCATCGCGCCCCATTCCGCCGTCGGCGGCTGGGCGCCCAGGCCCAGGAAGGAAAGCGCGGCCGTGTCCAGAATGGCCGTGGCGATGCCCAGCGTGGCGGCCACGATGATCGGCGCGGTGGCGTTGGGCAGGATGGCGCGGAAGAGGATGCGCCGGTCCCGCGCGCCGATGGAGCGCGCGGCCACAACGAACTCCTGCTCTCTGAGCGACAACACCTGGGCGCGCACCAGGCGAGCATAGGTGGGAATCGACACGATGGCGATGGAGATCAGCGCGGTCAGCAGGCCGATGTCCTCGAAGCCCAGCGTGCGCTGCATGACGTCCAGCCCGCGCGATAACATGCTGTCATCGGCCACTGTCAACAGCGCCGAGTTGATGGCGATGGCCAGAATCAGCGCGGGAAAGGCCAACACCACATCCATCACCCGCATGATGGCGTTGTCGTAGATCGCCCCCAGATAGCCCGCGATCGCGCCCAACAGGAAGCCCACGATCACCGCCAGCGTCACCGTGTAGAGGCCCGCCTTGAGCGACACCCGCGCGCCATACAACACGCGGCTATACAGGTCACGCCCGTTGCCATCGGTGCCGAAGAAATGCTGCGGCTGGCCTGGCTCACAGCGAAAGAAGTTGACAACCGGCAACGACGGCAGTTGATCCACCGCGTGGATGCACGGCTTCTGCCGCCGCTTGACCCCCTCCTCCTTGCCGATCAGGACCGCGTTGGGATCGTGGGTGGCCAGCACCGGCGCCAGCAGGGCGATCCCCAACAGCACGACGATGATGACCAGGCCGACCTGTCCAGAGCGGCGGCGGGTTACCAGATCGCGCAGGGCCTCGCTCCAAAAGCCGCGCGATTTGCGGCGTGGGCTCAGGCCAAGGTCAACAGCAGGCGCTTCGGCGGGTTGCGTCGTCATTGTCCCATCCTACGACAGTCGAATGCGAGGATCCAGGAAGCCGTACAGGATGTCGACCACCAGGTTGATGACCAGAAAGATGACCGCTACCACCAGGGTGAAGCCCTGGATCACTGCGTAGTCGCGCGCGGTGATCCCGTCGTACAGCGCGCGGCCCATGCCCGAAAAGCCAAAGATGGTCTCGGTGAGCACCGCGCCGCTGAGCAAGAAACCCAAGGACAGGCCGATGATCGTCACCACCGGCAGCATGGCATTGCGCAGCGCATGGCGCAGCAACACCACCTGCTCCGACAAGCCCTTGGCGCGCGCCGTGCGCGTGTAGTCCTGGTTCAACACCTCCAGCAGGCTGGAGCGGGTCATGCGGGCGATGATGGCCATGGGGATCGTGCCCAGGGCGATGGCTGGCAAGATCATGTGCCGCAGACTGTCCATGAACAGCTTGCCATCCAGATGGACAATGGCGTTGAAGAAATAGAGGCCGGTGAAAAACTGGGCCACGCGATAGAGCGGCTGGCCCTCGCTGAGGTTGAAGGTGGCGGCGAAGGAGGGCACCGACATGCCAGCCGACAGGCGGCCCGATGGAGGCAGCGAGAAGGGGGTGTCCTTCAGCAGGATCGCGAAGACATAGGCCAGAAAGAGACCCAACACGAACACTGGCACAGACACCCCCAGGTTGGCGCCGACCATGGTCATCACGTCTGTGGCGCTGTTGTGCCGCTTGGCCGAGATGATGCCCAGCGACATCCCCGCGATGACGGCGAAGATCATGGCGCTGAAGGCCAGCTCGATAGTCACAGACAAACGCTCGGCAACCATGCGCGTCACCGGCTGCCCGTAGCGGAACGACGTGCCCAGATCCCCGGTCAGCACATCCCCCAGATAGATCCCGAACTGTTTGATGATCGGTTCATTCAAGCCATAGCGGGCGTTGAAGGCCGCGCAGGTCACCTCGTTGGCCTTCTCCCCCAGCATAGCCACACACGGATCGCCCGGCAAGAGCCGCGCCAGCGCAAAGGTGACGAAAAGGATGCCAAGAAGCACAGGCAGAGCGGCAAGAATACGCTGAATGATGTACTTGGTCATGGTTGGCAAACTTCGCGTCGTCTTGCGATAGGGCTGACTTCGTATCATCTCAAAAACCGGGGTCGAGACTTCCGAAGTCTGCGCAGGTTTGCTCAAAACGAGCTCACAGTCCATAAGACTTCGGAAGTCTTCCCCAATCTATTGAGATGATACGCTGACTTCGGATTCAGAACCTGGTCTGCGGTCGAGGCGGCGACTTCCGCGGTCTTTCTTCGACACCAGCCTGAGCAGAATCCTCCAGAAGATGGAAAAGGGGGCGCTGCGCGCGCAGCGCCCCCTTTTGGTGTTAGCGAATCCCGGTTGCTGGTCGCCAGCGACCCTCAGGACCCAGATCAGCACGTGGCTGACAGAGCCAGCCAGTCGATCGCTGCCAACAACAGGGCTTCTGCCTCGTCATGCCTACTCCTGCGGCGCGTTCTTGAAGGCCATGAAGTAGGCCTGGAAGTAGGTGAAATCACCTACACGGCCCTTGTGCAGCGGGCTGGAAGCGTCCCACTGAGCCACCCACGAGGTCACCACGTCCTGGGAATCCAGCGTGCTGCCGTCGTGGAAGGTCACGCCCGGGCGCAGGTGGAAGGTCCAGGAGGTGCCGTCCTCGTTGGCCTCGAAGCTCTCGGCCAGCGCCGGCTCGATGGTGGTGGTGCCGACCTCATAGGTCAGCAGCGCCTCGGCCATCTGCTCGCAGGCCCGGAAGGTCTCGCCGTCGGTCTCGTCCGCGCAGTAGAGGCTGACCGGCTCGCCGTTCTGCATCCACACCAGGGTGTCGCCGCCGCAGTCGATGACCGCCATCTTCTCGCGGGTCAACGGGCTGGCGTGCGCGCCCTCGCAGACTGCCTGGAAGGCGGTCGCCGAGCTGCCGTGGGCCACTGGGATCATCGGCACCAACTGCTTGACCAGCGCGTTGGCCTCGTCGTAGATCGGCTGGCGCGCGGCTGGATCAGCCAGCACCGCGGCCGCTTCCAGCTTCTCCCACAGCTCAGGGAAGCCAGCGCCGAACTGCTTGCTGGCGCCGCGGCCGAAGTGGTAGTCCAGGAAGTTGGTGGCGTCGGGATAGTCCGCGCCCCAGCCCAACATGTGGAAGCCATCGAGCTGGCCGGCGTCGGACGCATCCAAGAAGGCGCCCGACTCCATGACGTTGATCTTGACATTGACGCCGATCTCGGCCAGTTGGGCCTGGATATCCTGGGCCACGACTGACGGCTCAGGCAGATAGCCGCGCACGACATCGCGGTAGGAGATCTGGGTATCGAAGGTGCCATTAGGCCCATAGACGCCCTCTTCGGTCAGGATCTGCTTGGCCATCTCGGGGTTGTACTCGTACCAGTCCAGCCCTTCGCTGTAGCCGAAGATGCCCGGCGGCATGAACTGGGTGGCCACCTGGGACCCTGTCGGATAGAAGTTCTCGACGATGCGCTCGCGGTCGATGGCCATGG
>JAJTXO010000561.1 GCA_021463315.1 Caldilineales bacterium
CACCACCCACCAATCTACCAATCTACCACTCTACCAATCTACCGTTCACCGATCATCACCACAAACCGGCTACCCTCGCCTGGCTGGCTGCTGACGCTGACTGCGCCGCGGTGGGCGTGGACGATGCCCTGGACGATGGCCAGGCCCAGGCCGCTGCCCGCGGCCGCGCTGTTGACGCCCCGGTAGAAACGCTCGAAGATGTGGGGCTGGTCGACCAGCAGCACACCGCTGCCCGTGTCCGCCACGACAAACTGCACCCGATCGCCCACGGGCTGCGCGCTGATCTGCACGCGGCCGCCGGGCGGGGTGAACTTCAGCGCGTTGTCCAGCAGGTTGGCCAGCGCCATCTCCAGCCGCGGCCGGTCGCAGCGCACGGTCAGCGGCTCAGGGGGCGGCAGTACGGCCAGCGTGATCCCCTTCTCCTGCGCGGCCAGCCGGAAGGGCGCCGCGGCCGCATCGATCAGCTCGCCTGCATCGTGGGCGCGCAGGTCCAGGTCGATCAGCCCACCCTCCAGCCGCGACAGGTCCAGCAGGTTGGCGGTGATCCACTCCAGGCGCTGGATCTGGCCCGCGCTTTCGGCCAGAAATTCGGCCCGCGCGGCCTCGTCATGGGCGGCCGCGCCTTGCAGCAGCTCGTTGAAGCTGCGCAGCGCGGTGATGGGGGTGCGCAGCTCGTGCGAGGCGTCGGCGATGAAGCGCCGCAGCGAGTCCCGCTCGGCCGCCAGCTCGGCGAAGCTGGCCTCCAGCCGCTGCGCCATCCGGTTGAACTGTCGGCCCAGTTGGCCGATCTCGTCGCTGCCCTGCACCGGCGCGCGCACCGACAGATCGCCGACGCTCATTTGGCTGGCTGCGGCGGCCAGGCTGGACAACGGCCGGGAGAGGCTGCGGCTGACCAGCAGACCCGCCAGCAGGGCCAGCAGCGTTGCGCCCAGGCCGGCCAGCAGAAAGGCTCGCCGCGCGGTGGTCAGGGTCTGCTCACCGAAGGCCATGGCGCCGCTGAGCTCCACATAGCCCAGCCGGCCGCGCTCGCCGGTGATATCGAGCAGCACCGTGCGTTGGGCGGCCTCGGCCGCGCCGCTGGCCGCGCTGGTATCTGCGGCCAGGGTGGCCTCGGCCGCAGATGCCGGCGTCTGGCGTTTCTCGAAGACCACCCGCGCGCCCCAAGGCGTCTCCTCCAGGCGAATCACGGTGTATTCAGTGCCGGGGGGCAGATCATCCAGCGACAGCCCGCCGCTGCGCAGCCCCTCGGCGCGCCCCGAACGATCCAGCGGCACGGCCATGCGCACCGGCCCGCCGCCGAAGAGGCTGGCGTCCAGGTCGGGGAAGAGCGCCAGCAGCGAAGGCAGCCACAGATATTCCACTTCGGACGCTGGCTGGCCAGAGTCGGCCAGGATGTTGCCGCGGCCATCGAGGATGCGGATGTGCGAGTTGCTCAGAAAGGCCGAGGTGCGCGCCAGCTCTTGCAGCTCGGTTTGGTTGACCATCGGCTCCATCAGCGAGGCCGCCTGGCGGGCCACCGCGCTGGCGTTGGCTTGCAGATACGTGACTTCCTGGCTGGCCACCTGCTGGCGGATCAACGACAGCGCCAGCACACCGATCAGGCCGACGGTGAGCAGGGTGACGAAGAGGAAGCTGGCCACCAGGCGCCAACGGATGGAGTGGAACATGGAGGTGGGGTGGTGGGGTGGTAGATTGGTAGATTGGTAGATTGGTAGATTGGTGGGGTGGTGGATTGGTGCGGCTGCCGCGGCGGGAGCACTCCCCGGTGCAGCTGGCGTGCGTGCAGCCTGCATCGGGGCGCTTCCCGCCGCGGGAGGGCCGCGACTAGGCCTGCGGGCCGTCCGGTTGCGACTGGCCCGGCAATTCAAAGGGCAGTTGGTCCAGATCGAAGGGCAGTTGGTCCAGATCGAAGGGCAGTTGGTTCAGATCGAAGGGCAGTTGGTTCAAGTCGAAGGGCAGGTGGAAGCCTCCGTCGTTGCCTTGGCTGTTGCCGTGGCGTAGGCCGCGCTGGCCCGAGACGACACGGCTCACGCTCACGCCCAGATAGGCCCGCTCGGCATCGTCGGGATGCGCGCCCAGCGTGGCCTCGATCTCCATGTCCCCGTCCGCATCGGCGCGGGCCACGGTCAGCAGCACGCGGTCGCCCGGCTGGTGCGCGGCCAACGCGTCCACCAGCGCCTGCGGGCTGTCCACCGCGGCGCCATCCACCGCGGTGATCACATCGCCCTCCAGCAGGCCAGCCGCGGCCGCGGGGCCGGCTTCAACCACCGTGCTCACCAGCGCGCCGCCGGCGATGGCCCGCAGCTCAGGCGTGGTCTGGTCATCGGGTGCGGTCTGGCCGAAGGGCAGTTCGAAGGGCATCCCATTGCCCGGCATGTCGAAGTAGGGAAGCATGTGGCCTTCCATCTCGTCCATGGACGGCGCGCTGGTGTAGCGCACGCCCAGGAAAGGCCGCGTGGCGTCGTCGGGATTCTCACCCAGAACCACGACCAGCTCCTGGCCATCGTCGTCGCTGTCCGCGGCCACCACGGTCAGGGTCACTGCATCGCCTGGCTTGTGACCGCCGATCAGGTCGGCCAGGCTGGTTTCGCCGTCCAGCGCGGCGCCATCCACGGCCGTGATCAGATCGCCAGGCTGCAAGCCGGCCGCGCTGGCCGGGCTATCCTCCACCACCTCGACGATCGCCGCGCCCGCGGGCGCGGTCAGCAGCGGCAGCATGAGCGGCTCATCCTGGGTGGTGTCCTCGGCGCCGCCCAGATAGACCTGCAGGCCGAGAAAGGCGCGGCTGTTGCGCTGGGCAACGGTGGCGCTCAGCGTGCGCTGATCGTCGCCATGCAGCACTTGCAGCTCGATCTCGTCGCCCGCGGCCAGGCCGCGCAGCGCGCGGAACCAGTCCGCGGCTTGGTTGATCTCCTGGTCGTTCATGGCCAGCAGGATATCGCCGCGCCGAACGCCGGCCTCGGCCGCCGGCCCGTCCGCGTCGACCCGCACGATCACCAGCCCCGGCTCGCTGGGCTGCGCGCTCTGGGCCGCAGCCAGCGGCGCACCCAGGCTCAGCGCCAGCAGGGCAATCATCGTCACGCTGAACAACATCTGTCTCTTCATCACACACGATCCTCCTGAAAATCAACGGTTGCCGGCGCACGCGCTCGCGCGGCGCCGGTTGTCATGCGACTGGCTCCATGATACCAGGGAGATGCTGGCGTGCGATTAGGGGTGTGTTAAGATTTCGCAACGCGCCAGGGCTGAAGACTTCGGAAGTCGCCGCTGGGCCGCGTCAGGGGCTGTGGAGAGCGTGCGGCGGCGACTTCCGAAGTCTCGGTGTGTGCGACGCCAAAGACTTCGGAAGTCGCCGCTGGGGCGCGTCAGGGGTGGAGAGCGTGCGGCGGCGACTTCCGAAGTCTCGGTGTGTGCGACGCCAAAGACTTCGGA
>JAJTXO010000562.1 GCA_021463315.1 Caldilineales bacterium
ACGGATTACGGGTTACGGGTTACGGGTTACGGATTACGGGTCACGGGTTACGGGTTACGCATTACGAGTTACGAGTTACGCAAAAACGCCCTCATCCTACAGGAGGACGAGGGCGTTAAAACCTTCGTGGTGCCACCACCATTTGCCCCGGCTGGGGCCTTGACCGGCTCGGCCCCCAGACAGCGTTGGATGGGGCGATGCCGCTGCGCGCTAACGGGCGCATCCCGGAGAGGGCTAGTGGCCGGTGAGCAGGGTCAGAAGTATACAAGTAGACAAGTATACAAGGAAGGCGGGTGTACTGCTCATGGCGTTCACCCTTCGGCTCAGGGGTGTCATCGAAGAGGGCCGGCAGCGACGTTTGCAGCCTGGACGTTGCTCTCTGGGCGCCGGGGGAGCTCCTCGACCTGTCCCCGTCACAGCGAATGGGTCGGGTTCAATTGTGGCGCTATGGTAGCATCGAACGCGCAAGCTGTCAACTGCGCACTTTCACAGTCCGATGCTGTCGGCCATAATGGCGGACAGCGGTTTCTTGACCAGTTCGGCGCGATGATGCTAAACTGCCTGCAACGCCTATGACAACACCAACTCCCTCCCCCCCACGCGGCTGGCGCCATCGCACCTGGCGCGGGCCTGGCGCCCGCTGGCTGGCCGCAGCCTCTCTGCTGATCATCCTGGCCTTGGTCGGACTGGTGGCCGCAGCCGTGGTCGGCTTCAGCCAGGGGCTGGCCGCGCGCCAGCAGGCCATCCAGGCCGAGATCGACCAGCGGCTCAGCGCGGGCATCGAGCAATTGCAGACGGGCCGCTCGGAGCAGGCCGCGGCCGAGTTCCAGCGCGTCTTGCAGCTCGATCCAGCCAACAGCGTCGCGCAGAGCCACTTGCAGGAGATGCAGGCCGCCGCCACGCCGCAGCCCACCGCCTCGGTCGCGCCCCTCTTGTTGGTTCCACCCGAGGGGACAACGCCTATGCCCACCCTGGAGGCCGTAGTCTTGCCCACCGATAGCCTGTTCGAGCAGGCTGAGGCGGCGTTGGCCAACAAAGACTGGCCCCAGGCCATTGTTCTGCTGAATCAGTTGACCGCGCTGGACGCAGCCTATCAGCCGGAGCAGGTGCGCGCCCTGCGCTTCAGCGCCTATGCGGAGCAGGGAAGCGCCTTCATCAACGAGGAACGCTTCGAGGAAGCGCTGCGCTCCTTCGATCAGGCGCTGGTGATCCGGCCCAATGACGCGGAGATCAAGACCACGCGCGAGCTGATCGCGCTGTACGTCGAAGCGCTGGGACGCTGGCGGCTGGACTGGCCCGGCGTGATCAGCAACCTGCAGGCCATCGAGACCCGCCAGCCAGGCTTTTTGGATGTCAACCGCCGCCTGCGCGCGGCCTACGAAGCGTGGGGCGACTCGTTGGTCAGCGCCAACGAATGGTGCGAGGCCGTCGAGCGCTTCGATGCGGCCTTGGCCCGCGGCGCAGGCGACGAGCTGAGCGACAAGCGCGCCGCGGCGCAGACCAGTTGCGAGCAGCCCCCCGTGGCGCTGGAGGGCAGCCCCGATCCGGCCGACGGCGCGGCAGGCTCGACCTCGGTCGGGCCTGCCAGCTCGGGCCGCATGGTCTTTGCCACCTACGATCCGCAGTTCAGCCGCTGGACGGTCTATCGGCTGCCCTTGCAGGGGGAGCGACAGCCGCAGGCTGTGGCTGAGGGGGCTTCGCAGCCGGTGTTTTCGCCCGACGGCAACTTCATCGCCGCGCGCTCCGAGCTGGGCGACCAGACCGGACTGGCGGTGATGACCGCCAACGGCAGCGAGCGTCGCCGCCTCACCACCTACTACGAGGATGCTCACCCGCGCTGGTCGTCGGATGGCAGCCAACTCACCTTCGAGTCCAACCGGGAGAGCGATCGCCGCTGGCGCGTCTACACCGTGGGAGCGGCCGGCGGTGAAAATCGCATGCTGGATTACGGGCGCTGGCCGGCCTGGTCGCCGCGCAGCCCGCTGATCGCCTATCAGGGCTGCGGCGCGGCCAGCGGCCGCTGCGGCTTGCTGATCATCGATGCCGGCGGCGGCGCATCGCGCCAGGTCACCGATGTGCCGGGCGACGCCATGCCCTCCTGGTCCCCCGACGGCGCGCGCATGGCCTTTGCCTCGGCTGAGCGCGGCGGAAGCTGGGATATCTTCGCGCTGGAGCTGGCCAGCGGCAACGTGGCCACGCTGGTGGCCAGCCCGGGCGTCGATGCGCACCCGGTCTGGTCTCCCGATGGCCGGCAGGTCGCCTATCTCTCCAACCGCGACGGCTATTGGGGGATCTACACCGTGGACGTGGCCAGCGGCCAGAACCGGCTGGTGTTGGCCCTGCCCGGCACGGTGCCCGATTGGTACGAGATGCAGTTGGATTGGGTGCGGTGAGTTTGACGGCAGCGCGGGGATGCGGTACAATGCCTCCCGCTACGGGGCGTAGCGCAGGTGGTAGCGCGCATGGTTTGGGACCATGAGGTCGAAGGTTCGAGTCCTTTCGCCCCGACTCATCGGCGGGCGTAGCTCAATGGTAGAGCCCCAGCCTTCCAAGCTGGTCGTGAGGGTTCGATCCCCTTCGCCCGCTCAGCGGGCCCCTAGCTCAGCGGTTAGAGCGGCCGGCTCATAACCGGTTGGTCCTCGGTTCGAATCCGGGGGGGCCCACCATCCAGGCTCCAGCGATTGGCTGGGGCCGTTGTTTTCAGTCATCTGGAGGATCGATGAACGTTGCTGATATTATGACCCGCGATGTGATCAGCGTGCCCAGCGATATGCGCGTCGGTGAGATCGCCCGGGTGTTTCGCGAGAACCAACTGAGCGGCCTGCCCGTGGTCGATCAGGATGGCCAGTTGGTGGGCGTCATCACCGAGCTGGATATGGTCAAGCGCCATGCCCGGCCGCAACTGCCCACCTTTCTGCCGCTTCTGGGCGCGTTTCTCCCCTTGCGCACCAAGGAATATCGGGAAAGCCTGCGCCGCATCACCGGCGTGACCGCAGCCGATATCATGACCACGCCGGTCAACACCATCGGCCCCGACGCCAGCTTCGAGGATGCGGCCACGGTCATGGTCAGCAACCGCTCCAACCCGCTGCCGGTGGTCGACGCCGACGGGCAGATGATCGGCATCATCTCTCGCACCGACATCCTGGCTGTGATCGAAGAGATGGAGCTGCAGTTGGAGCGCGAGGGGGAGGAGGGTCAGGGATTGGAAATCCCTGGCTGAGAGCACGAAGCGCCCTCAGGCGCTGGGAGCTCTTCCGCAGCCGCTGGGCCAGGGATTGGAAATCCCTGGCTGAGAGCACGAAGCGCCCTCAGGCGCTGGGAGCTTTTCCGCAGCCGCTGAGGCGGCTTCGTGTGGTTAGACGGTGAATTTATTCACCGGGTTTGCTCTTCCGCAGCCGCTGAGCCAGGGATTGGAAATC
>JAJTXO010000563.1 GCA_021463315.1 Caldilineales bacterium
GGTGAAGGGATTGTTGAGCAGGTAGACGCCGTTGTACAGCGCCGCCTTCTTCAGCCACTCGCGCGGGTTGAGCTGCCAGTGGCCCAGCCGGTCGACCACCACGTCGTAGTGGGTGCTGGCCCGCAGATCGAAGGGATGCACCCGCACCCGCTCCACCTGGACGATCAGCGGCTCGCCGTCGACGGTAGCCACGGGGGTGTGGCGGCGATACATGGCCTCCAGCGCGCTGGGCCAGTCTTCTTCCTCTGCACCGATCAGCAAACCAAGCTTCTTGGATGGCATTGCTCTACTCCTTCTTGATCAGTCTTGCCGCCTATGGGCCAGCGAGGGAGGGTCTCGATACGTCAATAGCTCAGGCCGGTCTCCGACCGAGCCTGCACGTAATAGCTCAGGCCGGTCTCCGACCGAGCCGTGGGCGGGCACGGTCAGACACCGGCCCGAGCAAGGGGGCGTCTGTGCGCCCTAGCCCAACGCCTTGTCCAGGTAATGGGCCAGTTGTCGCTTCCACCAGTACCAATGGTGCTCCACGTCGTGGCCCCACAGATCGCGTTCATGGCTGATCCCCTTCTCGGCCAGGATATTGGCCAGGCGATGCGTCTCAGCCAGGCACTTGTCTTCCCAGGCGCCCTGGCCGCACACCAACGCCAGATGGGTGTTGGCCCGCACCTCGGCCAGCTCGTCGCCGTGCAGATTGACGGCATAGGCCACCGGGTTGTTGAAATAGACCTCGGTCGCCTCGCTGGGGCCGATCACCGCCTCCAGGTCGTAGCGACCACTCATGCACAGCGCGTAGTTGAAGGTCTGGGGGAACTTGAGCGCGAAGTTGGCCGCATGGTAGCCGCCCAGGCTGCAGCCGGTGACGGCCACGCCGCCCTCGCTCAGCGCGCACTCCTGCTGGATGAAGGGCGCCAGCTCATGCACTATGTAGGCCTCGTACTCCCGGTGGCGGCCAGCCCGCGTGGCGATGTCCGCGCCGAAGTTCAGCCAGCTTTCGTGGTCCACACCGTCCACACAGTAGAGGCGCACTTTGCCGGCCTCCAGCCAAGGCCCGGCCGCATCCACCATGCCCTGGTTCTCCCAATCGAAGAAGCGACCGCCGGCTGAGGGGAACGCCAACAATGGCGGCCCATAGTGGCCGAAAATCAGCAGCTCCATGCTGCGTCCCAGCGCAGGACTGTGGTGACTCACGTAGCGACGGTGCATAAAGGGGTAAGAAAAGCCGTCTGCAAGGATGATGAACAGCGGCGAGTCCGGCTTCCGATGCCCTCTCACAGGGCCAGCCGAACAGCAGGAACTATTGTATCCAGAAGCGATCAGGGAGCAAGTTCAGCTTTAGCTGGTCGGGAAAAGGAACTGGAACACCAGCGGCAGCCGAGCCGCCCACGCGGCCTCGCTGTGGGTCGCGCCCTCAGCCAGGTGATACTGGAAGTCCACCCCTTCCCGATAGCCCGCCTCCAGCAGCGCGCAGCGGGCCGCGGCGGTCTCGCGCTGGCCGTCGTGGCCATGGTTAGGCGAGCTGAAGGTGCCGCTGTCCAGCCACAGGCGAATGTCCCGACGCTCCCCGGTGCGTATGCGCTCCACCGCCTCCAGCTTGCCGGCGCGGTTGCGGGTTGCCCAAAAGGAACTGGACAGCGCCGCATGATGGCGCGCAAAGCTGGTGTGCTCCCAGGCGATGTAGATCGAAAAAAGCCCGCCCAGCGACGAGCCGCAGGTGGCCGTGTGCTGGCGGCCCGGCTGCACGCGGTAGCGTTCAGCCACCCAGGGCGCCACTTCGTCGCGGTACATGGCCAGCGTCAGATCGGCGCGGCCGGGCACGGGCATCAAGGGGCGGCGTTGCCGCGGCTGGCGAACCGCGCCGGCCATGGGCCGGCGCGGCGGCGGCAGATGGCGCGCGTAGGGGGGGAGATATTCCAGAATGCGCTGCTCCTCGCCGTTGCTGACCCCCACGATCAGGCATTCCTGCATCAGCCCCTGGCGGATCAGCAGGCTGGCGGCCAGGTCGGCCTGCCACGCGCCGGCGTAGCTGTCGTCCACGAAGGCATCGAAGCAGTTCTGGCCGTCGTGCATGTACAGCACCGGATAGCGCTTTGCCTCATGCTGGTTATAGCCGCGCGGCAGATAGAGGTACAGGGGCCGCTTGCCCAGGCTGCTGTGGAATTCCTCGAATTTGACCACGCTGGGCGGCGACACGGCCGGCGCGGGCCGGTAGTCGAAAAGTTGGCCGTCCTGCATCCACAGGCTGCGCAGGGTGGTGGTGAACGCGGGCGCGAATTCCGGGTGCAGCAGCCGGCCATCGCCCAGATTGAGGCGAAACTGCCATTCGGGCTGTGCAGGATCGCCGCCGCTCAGCTCCAATCCGCTCAGATCGGCCAGCCACAGGCTTTCTTCGCTGTGACGGCCATCCCCCACCCATGCCAGCGCTACGGGGCGTTGCACCGCGTCGTCGATCCACAGCTCCAGGCTGGGATCCAGGCCCTCGCCCAGATAATAGAAATGGTTGGGCGGCAACGGGAAAGTCATACGTGGGATCCGGCCATCTCAGGGCACATCCTGGCTCATGCCTGCTCGCGCAAGGTCACATCGCTGGCCCAAACCACTTCGCTGCCGCCCCCCTCCAGGTCGATGCGCAGGCCGCCGTCGGGCAGCACCGCGCTGGCCACGCCGGTCAGCGTGCGGCCGCCGGCCAGGTGTGCGACCACGGGCCGGCCCAGCGTGTGCAGCCGCGCCTGCCAGGCTGCCAGCGGGCTTCGGCCGGCCTGCATCGGGAGATAGTGGGCTTCGGTGCGTTCCAGCAGCGCGGCCAGCAGCTCGGCCGTATCCAACGGGCGGCCTGCGGCCTGGTGCAGGCTGATGGCGCTCTTGGCCAGCTCTGGCTGATCTGTGAAGTCCACTGCCACGTTCAACCCGATGCCGGCGATCACATAGTCCAGCCGCTGGCCGGTGAAGGCGCCTTCGGCCAGCACGCCGGCCAGCTTGCGGCCCTGCCATTGCAGGTCGTTGGGCCACTTGATGTCCACATGCAGGCCACAGACCTGCTCGATGGCCTCGGCCGCGCCCAGCGACAGCGCCATGACGGTCCACGCCACCAGATCGCCGGACAGGGTGGGGCGCAGCAGCAGCGAGAGGTAGAGACCACCGCTGGGGGGCGACCACCAACTGCGGCCAGCGCGCCCTTTGCCGGCCGTTTGCTGGCCAGCCACCACGGCCAACCCTTCGGCCGCGCCCTCGCGCGCGGCCGTGCGCGCCACCTCCTGCGTCGATGCCACGCTGTCCAGGTAGATCAAAGGATGGCCCAGCAGCCGGGTCTGCAGCCGGGCGGTCAGAGCGTCTTGGTCGAGGGGGAACATGGTCGATTAGAACCGCGGATTCGCAGATGGCGCGGATCGGAGGGGCGTTCTTGGTGAAAGGGAAACATGGCC
>JAJTXO010000564.1 GCA_021463315.1 Caldilineales bacterium
GCTAATATTGGGTACAGCGAGCTGTACAGTCAGCAAGATGACTCCTTCACCATCGCCGTCGACCGTCGCGCCAATTGAATGCTTGGTGGACGCTTCGTCTCTTCCCCAAGGGTGGTACGAAGATATCCCGCCACACCCGTACGACCTACCTGGACGCGTCTTGCCAGGGCGTGCGTTGGAAGGGATATCCGTCCAGTTCCGCTCAGAGGAATTTGATGGATTAGCGCGCCATGAGATACTCAGGTACAGAAACGAGCAACAAGCAGAGGAAGAGTTCCAGCGGCAACAAGTAAGTAAATTCTTCAATGCGGGACGCGTAACACCTTGGGAGACCCCTGAGACTGTATCGCTTGAAGATTTGGCCGCCGATCAGTATCGACTTTCCTGTGCCAACATCGAAGCCGCTGGACAGTTCAGGCTTTGCACTTCTATGGCACAGTATGGGAACCATTTGTCGACATTCACCACATGGATGTCACCAGACTATATGACCTATGAGGACCTAAAGGGTATTCTCTGGGCAATCGACCAACGGATGGCGCAATGTCTGGGACAGCCCCTCTCAAGTTCAAGTAACGAGGATTAGAGCGAAGTGACGATCCTGATTCTAATTCTATATCTTTACACTGTGCCGATGGCAACTCGGTCAGAGGCACGGTGAGCGGCGTGACCACCGTCTACATCGCCGGCATCTACGAACGACAGGGCGCGGCGGCCACCAGCTACTACGAAGGCGGCAGGCTGCGCCGGAGCGGATACTCGACCAACAAAGGCATCTTCTACATGTTGAGCGATCACCTGAAGTCAACGTCAGCTCTCGTCGCCAGGAATGGTGTCTTGAACGTCAAGTACTTCTACTACCCTTACGGCGCGCGGCGCGGTGTGCCGTTTAATACGAGTAGTCGTTCAGGTACACATCCTCGCCAGATTCGTAGAAGACACACCTGTACTGACGCCAAAGCGCAGCACGGGTGCAAGTATGGCGCGCTTCTATGCCAAGTCACAGCACTTTGCTTGCCTACTGGCTGGCCCAACACTCATTCAACAGGTGATGTGATAGTGAGCCAGGATCTCCCGCACCCCCTGACCGGCCGGCGATGGCGCGACAAACTGCACGATTTGCTGAACGGCCGGCGACGCGTTGGCGGGCGCGGCGCTGTAGCCGGCCGCTTGCAGCATGGGCAGGTCCACCTCGGAGTCGCCCACGGCCAGCATAGCCGTCGTCGGAATGCCTGTGGCCTGGGCCAAAAAGCGCAGCCCCACCCCCTTGTCGATGCCGGCTGGCATGACGTTCAGGCAACTGGCCGAGTAGACCAACTCCACCGCGGCCGCCAATGGGCCCAGCGCAGCCGCGGCCAATGGCCGCAGGGTGGCCAGGTGGGCCGGATCGCTGGGAAAGAGGCTCAACGAGTATTCCTTGCCCGGCTGAAGGTAGGCATGGCCGGTGTGAACCAGCGCGTCCGCCAGGCATTGCCTGACCTCGGCCAGCGCGGCGGCGCCGTCCAGGTCCGGGTGCGCCAGAAAGCGATAGCCCTGCGGCGCGTACAGCCCCGCGCCGCTCTCGAACAGGCCAGGCAGGTGGCCATCGATAGCCTGCAGCATGGCGTCCACGTAGGGCGCGGGCCGGCCGCTGCACAGCGTCACCGCTGGCCGGCTGCTGTCCCGTCGGGCCGCGCGGTTCAAGTCCGCCAGCAGGCCCATCAGCGTCAAATCCCACGGCTGGGCCTCGCCGTCGGTCAGCACGCCGTCGATGTCGAAGACGATCAAGCGCAACGATTCGATAGGTCGCATAGGCTCTCCAATCCGGCGCCAGCAGCGCCGGGCAAGCAAACGCCCCCTGCTTGGCAGCAGGGGGCGTTGTGGTGCGATCAGATTTCGCCGCGAGCAAAGCTGCTGATCAGATCTGGCGCGGCGGTGTCGAAGCCCACCACGTCCAGCATGCCGGCGTCATCGGGGTCGGCGATGGTGAAGCCATTGCTCACCATGCCCACCACCACCAGGCGGGCCGGGATGCCGGTCTGTTGGCGGTACTGGCGCAGGGCCTGAACCGGGTGAATAGCGCCGGCCCAGGTCTCGCTGTCGGTGTAGACCACGAAGGTGTCAACCAGCACCTTGTTCTTCATGGCCCAGAGCATGGGCAGGGCGCAGTCCGTCCCGCCGAAGGGCAGGCCCGAGATGCTGGGCATCACGTCGGCCAGCCGCTGGCGGGGCGAGATGGGAAGCCGCGTGATGCCGTCGCCGGTCGTGGAGTGCTTGAAACGGTTGCCGCCCGCGGTGAAGGCCACGAAGGTGTGCTCGCGCTCAGTGGCGGCTGTCACCAGGGCCATGGCGGCGCTGCCCACCCGCGGCGTCAGGCCAGGCACGCCAGCGATCATGCCCATAGCCATCGACCCTGATACGTCCAGGGCCAGCAGCATGCGGCGGTTGGCCGGCGTCACAGCGTCGAAGGCCAGGTAGAAGGCAGCGTCCAGAGCATCCACCACCCGGGCCACCGGCGTCCACGTGTTGGACCCACGCACCCCGTGCCCGCTCTTATACGTCATCAGAGCAGATAGCAGGGCGATGGGATGCACGCGGGCGGCCAGCAGACGCTCGCGGTTGGCCAGCTCGACCGTAACTCGCTGTGCAGCCTCCGACCCAGGCGTCAGCAGGCCCACACGTGTCATGGTGGCCAGGTTGCGGATCATGGCAGTCATGGGCATGTCGCTGTCCAGCAGGGCAGCCCACACCTCGCGTTCTGTCAACCATTGGGTCGGCACAGCCTCGCGCGGCAGCTTGTAGTCGCGGATCAGGCGGATGACTTCGTCCTTCGATGTAGCGCGCTTGGCCTGCTCGAAGGCCCACACCAAGCGCAGGGCCTCGTCCGCGTGCGGCTCGCCGCTCACGTCCGGCCAGCCCTGGGTGATCCAGTGGAAGAGCGCGTTTTGCGTCTCGTCCGCGGCCACCGGGTGGGACAGGCGCAGCAGGTCACGGTGGCTCCAGCCGTCGCGGCTCTGGTACTTGACAGCCTGGTAGGCCAGTTTGCTGGCCGGCATGGCCTGATACCAGCTCGCCAGAGCGCGGCGCGGGCCGCGGCCCCAGCCGCGCATGCCGTCCATGAAGTCGGCGAAGTGGAACAGGTGCGTGCCGATGCGGGCCACCTGGGGCAAGGCGGCCAGAGCAGCCTTGCGCGTGGCGTCGTCGCCCAGCGAGGCGGCGATGGCCAGGGCCAGCAGGGCCGGATCGTTCTTGGGAGCGCGGCCGTTGGCGCTGATCTCGACGATGTGGGCCACGGTGCGCAGGCCATCGCTGGCCACGCAGCGCACAACCGCCTCGGCGTTCTCGCGCGTCAGCGCCTGCTCGCGGGCATAGTAGCTGCCGCCTTCACTGCCCAGAACGAGAAAGCGGTCCAGGCGCGTCCAATCGTTCACAGCCCAG
>JAJTXO010000565.1 GCA_021463315.1 Caldilineales bacterium
GGCATGAGATCCGGCACACCGGCCAGGAGGACGGCCGGACCCTTTACGACGAGATCTTCAACCCCAAGGGCCATGGGTTCAAGCCGTGGCCGTTCCACATGGACGAGCCGCTGCGCTGGGATAGGAGCGGCGCGACGGATCAGGAGCGGAGCCGCCAGATTCGCAGCCGGCTGATGGGCGCGCTGCGCGTCTCGCACGACGCCCTGAACCTGCTGGCGACGACCCTCAGCGGCGCCGGCGAGACGATCATCGAGCTGGACGGCCCCTACCTCACCAACCTCTACCGGCTGGCGCGGCTGCCCGGCCTGCTGCGCCTTGGCGTGGCCGAGTTCCAGCGGCTGTTGGCGCTGATGGGGCTGGCGCGGGTGGACTCGCTGGAAACGCTGATGCGGCTGTCCGACCGGGCAGACTGGATGCAGCGGACTGGCATCGACGTCTTCGAGCTGGACTTCCTCTCCAACGACCGGGAGAGCGAGCGGGTCCGGTTCCCCTACGGCGACGCGGCGGTGCGCGATCTGGCCGACAGCCTGCGGCGTCAGTCGGGCGAGCTGCTGGCGCAGGCCAACTCCTTCGTCAGCGCCGAGGTCGGGCAACTGCAATCCAGCGGGCTCTTCAAGCTTCTGCAATCCAGCGGCCTGGGCATTCTGGACGACAAGGGGGCGGTTCGTCCGGACTACACGGCGCCGGCGCAGTTCGAGAAGCTGGTCTACCTGGGACCGGCTAGCGCTCCCGGGGACGAAAGCCGGCTGGAGTTGAACCTGACGCAGGCCGCCTACGCGCGCCTGTCGCAGGCGCAGCTCGACCAGTTGAAAGCCAGCCGGTTCATCGCCGACAGCGGTCTGGTGCTGGACGCCCAGGGAGAGGTGTTGCTGGATCCAGCCGCAGCCGATTTCAAGGACAAGCGCCTGGCCGCCAGCTTTGCAGCGGCCGACGCCGAGACCCTTTCCCTGCTTCGGGAGGCGCTGGAGCGGGCTGTCAAGATCCAGTCTGACCTGGCCAGCAAGCTGCTGCACCTGCGCGACGGCCTGGCCAACGCCACCCTGGCCGGGCTGTCGAACCTGGTGGGGGCAGCGCCCGACCGGACCTTGGCCGTCTTGCAGCACCTGGGACGGCCGGCAGAGGGAGCCAGCGGCGCGGGCCAGCCTGCGGCGCCGCTGGCCGCGGCGGAGCTGGAGGCGCAGCGCCAACGGGCGGCCAGAACGCTCCTCAAGCAACTGTTCGATATCCTGATCGAGATCCGCAACGATCAGGAGCCGACGCCAGCCAGCCTGACCGGCCGGCCAGACGGCTATCTGTATCAGTTGAGCAAGATCCTGTTCCTGGCGGGCCAGTTCGGGCTGACCGTCGACGAAATCGGCGCGCTGGTCGCGGAGCCGTCCCGCTTCAGCGTCGCGCAGATCCTGCGCCCGGATCTGGCTGACCTGACCAGCCTGTATCTCTTCGCCAGCCTCAAAGCGACCTTTGCCGACAGCGATGGCAAGCTGGTCGGGCTGCTGAACGCCGACAGCGGCGATGCCGACGGTGTTGCGGCGGCCATCCAGCGGCTGACGGGCTGGGAGGAGCGGCAGATCCGGTCGCTGATGGCCACCTTCGAGGCCGAGCTGGCCTATAACCGGGTGGCCGGGCTGGAGCGCCTGCGTGTCATGTTCGAGCTTGGGGCGAAACTGCACGTCGATGTAGACTTCTTCACGACGCAACTGGCCCAGACGGCCGACCTGAGCTACGACCACTACACCCGCCTGTCGGCCAACCTGCTGGAGGTTCTGCGCTCGCACTACGACGACGAACAGTGGGCCAGGGTGGCGCGCCCGATCCACGACCGGCTGGCGGTGCAGACCAGGGACGCGCTGCTGGGCCGGGCTATGCTGGCTATCTCGCCCGACTTCGCCGGGCGGCGCAGCCCGGACGTGCTCTCGGAGTATCTGTTGCTGGACGTGCAGACCGGCAGCGAGGTGGACACCTCGCGCATGGTGCAGGCCATCGCCTCCTTGCAGCTCTACGTGCAGCGCTGCATGATGAACCTGGAGCGCGGCATCGACCCGTCCTCTGTGCCGGCCGAGCAGTGGGAGTGGATGAAGAACTACCGCGTCTGGGAAGCCAACCGCAAGGTCTTCCTCTACCCGGAGAACTACATCGAGCCGGAGCTGCGGGACAGCAAGACGCCCTTCTTCGAGGAGCTGCAACAGGACCTGCTGCAGGGCGATCTGAACGCCGACCTGGTGGCCAAAGCCTATACCCGCTATCTGGACAAGTTCGTCGAGATCGCCAACCTGAAGATCGTGGGCAGCTACTTCGAGGGCAAGAACGAGACAGGAACGCTCTACCTGTTGGGCCGGACGCGGACCGATCCCAAGGTCTACTACCTGCGCGAACAGGTGGACGGCAAGCGTTGGACGCCGTGGCGCAAGATCGACATCAGCATCGACGCCGATTTCGTCGCGCCGGTCTACGCTTTCCAGCGCCTGTTCATCTTCTGGGTCGATTTCGCCAAGATCACCGAGTCGCGCGATGTGAAGGCCGACATCTTTACGCCCAAGGAGATGAACGACAACGGGTACAAGCTCAAGATCAACGTCGCCGGCACCAAGATTCGCGAGCAGGAGAACGTCGACGTCTTCAAGGCGACGATCATGTACACCTACCAGAACCTGGCCAGAGAATGGGTCCAACCCCAGGTCTACATGGAACTGGGCCGGCACCTGGAGAAGCATGAGATCGTGCGCCCGGAATGGCAGCGGCCCTATCTCCAACGTTCCATCGAAACCTGGTTCGCTGCGGACCCGCAGGAGATCGTGCGAAAAGAGCCGGCCGTGAAAGTGTTGCAGATCGAGGCGAATCAGCCGAAAGCGACCGAGCTGGAGATGGATGTGCCGGCGATGGACATGAACCAGCTCACCTGGTCGTTTCTGGCCAACTTCAGCAGCCGCGGCGCCCTGGACGCCGCGGCCGAACAGCAGCCAGCCGCCGAAACGTTGAATTTGGTCTCCTACGACAACAAGCGGTCGGGACTGCTGGGGATGGGAGCAGACGAGGACTTCACCATCCAGGTTCGCGAGCAGATCACGCGCATTCCAGGGGCGCCGGACGTCAACGCCACCCGTGCGGTTCGCGACGTCTCCCTCGCCACCCTCACGGCCTTGCAAACCAACGTCAATCCACCCGCGACACAGGCTCAACTCGACACGGCCCGGCAGACTCTGGCCGCGGCTGAACAGGCGTTGCAGGCCGCCGTTGCCGCGCCGAAATGGAAGACCGAGAATCTGACGCTGACTGTTCGCGTCGGCGTCACCCCGGTCGCGCAGGCCACGGTGGACTACGGCCGCTGGCAGCACGTGGCCGTGGCCATGAGCTACGATGCCACCGCCAAGGCCTATGCCCTGAACCTGCTGATCGCCGCGGTTGTGATCCTGCT
>JAJTXO010000566.1 GCA_021463315.1 Caldilineales bacterium
TTCATTCGCCGTCTCTGCTCTGCCGGCGAAGCATTCGCCACATCCCCATCTGTATACGAAACCAAGACCGCCGTCATCGCTCCCTGCATCGCTCCCAGGCGGCTTGGTTTTTGTATAATCCGGCGCCGCGGCTGGCATCGTCCCCTCGTTGCTCACTCCTCCAGCCGCGGCGCCGGTTCCTTTTGCTCCCGCCGGGCCGCCGCCAACAGGGCCGGCCCCGCCAACAGCATTGCCAACCCCAACAGCCCCAACGGCGCCAGGGAGGGAGCCGGGCGCGCGGCGTCGGGCCGAGCCGGCGCGGCCACGCGCTCTTCGGGCCAACCGGCAATGTAGACCGCGATGGCGTCCAACTGCTGATCGTCCAGGGCGCCGCCGGCGCGCTGGCCCCAGGCAGGCATGGTGACGCCCGGAATGCCCTGCTCCATGGCCGCCCGCACATACTGCCAAGGCTCGACGCTGTTGAACACCGACGCCAAGCTGCCAGCCCATGCCCCTTCGCCGTTGGGGCCGTGGCAGGGCGCGCATTCCTGGGCATAGAGCCTCTTGCCGAGCGCCCGATCGCCGGCCGGCGGCCGCAACGCGGGCACAGGGGTGGCCACGGCCCCGGGCAACGGAGCGCTGGCCGGCCGAGCCTCCGACGGCGGGATGACCGGTCCGCCCTCATCCAGCGTCAACAGGTAGGCCACCAACGCATCCAGATCGGCCTGATGCAGGCGCGTGCTATAGTCGCGCGGCATCAGGTCGGGGCAGGTCGCGGAACGGCAGCCGGCGCTGATCAGCGCGCCGGGGGCCAGAATCGACTGCCGGATCACCTGTTCCGCGCTCAGGCCCGGCATCTGGCTGGCCGCGCGGCGGGCGATGCCGGCCATATCTGGCCCGCTGACGCCGCCGCTGCCGGGCTCGCCGTGACAGCCCAGACAACCGATGGGCCCAAAGAAGACCGCCTTGCCCCGCTGAACCGCGGCCGATGCAGCCGGCTGGGCTGGGGCCGGTGCGA
Source organism: Caldilineales bacterium (assembly GCA_021463315.1). Lineage (GTDB taxonomy): Bacteria > Chloroflexota > Anaerolineae > JAAEKA01 > JAAEKA01 > JAAEKA01. Next base: position 998 of record JAJTXO010000566.1, read on the forward strand.
CGTCGGCCGGCGCGATCCCCTGCTCCCACTGCAAGATGAAGCTGGCCAGAGCGCGGATCTCGTCCGGACGCAGCGCGCCGCCGTAGGCCTGGCTCCAGGCTGGCATGATCGCGCCGTACTGCCCCTGGTTCACGGGCCGGCCCGCGGCAATGGCGGCCTCGGTGTAGGCGCGCAGGTCGCCCGGATAGCCCACCTCCGCCAGCCGCCGCTGGAAATAGTCGGGGTGGTTGAGCGCTGGCGCCAGGCCGGGAATGCCCAAGCCGGCCGCGCCGTGACAGCCCGCGCAATGGCTGCGGTAGAGGTGAGCGCCATTCTCCACCGCGGCCGCATCGATCGCGGCCGCGCGGTCGGCCATGCGCGCCGGCTCGCGCCAGGCCAGCGCCAGCAGCAGCGCGGCCAGCGCCAGCAGCGCCAGCAAGATCAAGCTGAGCTGCTTCAGCATCGCCTAGCCGCCCCCCGCGGTCGCTTCGGCCACGAAGCCGACGCGCTCCAGGCTCTGCCAGCGGCCGGCGTCATCCTGCCAAAACAGGCGCAGCGTCACCCGGCGCAGGCCAGGCTGCCACTGCTCGATGGCCAGCTTGGCGTAGCCGGCCGGCAGCCCTGGCCCGCCGGCCGCGCGGTCTCGGGCGTGCTGCTGGCCGATCGCCTGCTCGATCTGGGCCAACGTCTGGCGCAAGCCAGGGCTGGCCGTGTTCAGGGTCAGCGTGCGGGTGTCCCAGTCGCCTGGCTGCACAGCCTGCCAGGGCAGCGCGGCCAGCAGGCCCGTGCCTTCAGCGGGCAACACCTGCTGCGCCACCTCCTCGGCCGGCGTCAACTGCACCCCGTACCGCGGCGTTCCCATCCAGGTCAACACCACCAGCCCAGCCAGCAGCAGCCACGTCAGATAGATGGCTGTGCGGCGATCGGCGGCGCGGCGGCTGGGATTCCGGTCCACGTAGGGCAGCAGGAAGAGGGCCAAGAAGAGCGCAGCCGGAACCAGCACCCCCATCAGCGTGGCATCGCCCAGCTTCAGCAGGCCCTGCACCCACAGAAAATACCAGGGCGCCTGGGTGTGGGTGGGGGTCGTCAGCGGGTTGGCGTGATGTTCCAGCGGCGCGCCCGGATAGAGATCGAAGGCGATCAGCGCCAGCAGCGCCAGGGCGACGACCACCGCCCAGGCCGCTTCGCCCGTCAACAGGTCGGGCAGATAGGGCCGGCGCCGGTGCGCGGGAATGCGTCGCGCGCTGTCCTGGCCGATCTCCTCCTCGGCTGCGGGCAGCGAGATGCCGAAATGAACCACCTTGTAGTAGTGGATGAAGAAGCCAAAGATCACCAGCAGCGGCAGAAAGAGCACGTGCAACAGGTAGAAGCGCAGCAGGGTGGCCGGGCCGACGCCGGGCGCGCCCAGCAGCAGCAGCTTGATGGTGTTGCCCAGCGCCGCGGGCGGGATCTGGTCGGCCATGCTGGAGCCGATGGTGACCGCCCAGTAGGCCAACTGGTCGTAGGGCAGCAGGTAGCCGCTGAAGCTGAGCAGCAGCGTGGCCAGCAGCAGCACCACGCCAGTGACCCAGGTGAACTGGCGCGGTCGCTTGTAGGAGCCGGTCAGGAAGGTGCGCAGCATGTGCAGCGCCACGGCGATCACCATGGCCTCCGCGGCCAGGCGGTGCAGGTCGCGCACAAGCTGGCCGAAAGGCACGCGGCTGGCGATATGGAGCATGTCGCCATAGGCGCGCTCCGGCGTGGGCGCGTAGAAGATCATCAGCAGCGCGCCGGTGACCAGCTCGACCAGGAAAAGATAGGTGCTGAGCAGCCCCAAACGAAAGGTGTGGGTGAAACGGGTGGCCGCCTCGTGGTAGGTGGGCGGCTTGATGTGCAGCCAGAAGGACTCGTCGTGGACGCGCAGGCGCGGGTTGGGGCGGCGCGGCGGATCGCCGCGCGCCAGATCGCGCAGATCGCCCGCGGTCAGCCCGGCTGTCAGGCGCGTCACCAGGCGATCCAGACTAGCGGCTGTGGCTGGACCCAGGGTGTGCAGGAAGGCTCGTGCGCGGCTGTCTTGCATCCGTCTGGCTCACTTTCGAGAAGGCCAGTGTACAGCAGGGCGACGGATTGTGCAATTGTGCGCACCAGAACAGCGCCGCGCTTTTCGCGATCCGCGGCGATCCGTATATAATGCAGGCAGCATGCGCCGCCCGTCGAGACCCTTCGCCGAGCCTCAGGGTGACAGGGTGACAGGGTGACAGGGTGACAGGGTGACAGGGTGACAGGGTGACAGGGTGACAAGGTGACAGGGTGACAGGGTGACCGGATGAGCCTGTCATGCTGAGGGCGGCCGAAGCATCTCTCCATGTCATGCTGACCGAAGGCGCCGAAGCATCTCTCCGTCATGCTGAGGGCTGCCGAAGCATCTCTCCGTCATGCTGAGGGCTGCCGA
>JAJTXO010000567.1 GCA_021463315.1 Caldilineales bacterium
CTGCGGGTGGAGGAGGCCACCAACAGCCTGCGCCTGCATCGCCCGCTCAACCATCTGGCCAAGGTCTACATCGAACCCACCGATGCCTGCAACATCGAGTGCGTCACCTGCTTCCGCAATGCCTGGGACACCCCCATGGGCCGCATGTCGGAGGCCACCTTCAGCGTGATCCTAGACGGCCTGGCGCGGCTGGACCCCGTGCCCACCCTCTACTTCGGCGGCATCGGCGAGCCGCTGGTCCATCGCCGCACCATCGAATGGGTGGCCCGCGCCAAGCAGATCGGCGCGCGGGTGGAGATGATCACCAACGGCACCATGCTGGACGAGCAGCGCACCCGCGCGCTGATCGAGGCTGGACTGGACCTGTTGTGGGTTTCCATCGACGGCGCCACCCCTGAGAGCTACGCCGATGTGCGCATGGGGGCCGAGCTGCCGCAGGTGATCGCCAATCTGGAGCGCCTCAAGCGGCTGCGGGTGCTGATCAACGGCAACATCTCCTGGCAGTCGCCCAAGCCAGATCTGGGCATCGCCTTCGTAGCCATGCGGCGCAACATCGCCGATCTGCCCGCGGTGCTGAACCTGGCCCGCCGGCTGGGCGCGATGCACTTTTCGGTCAGCAACGTGCTGCCGGTCACCGAGGATTTGCAGGGGGAGCGGCTCTACACCAAGGCGCTGCGCTCGCTGGCCTACATGCCCTCCAGCCAGGTGCCGCGGCTCAGCCTGCCCAAGATGGACTTCGACGAGGTGACCCGTGACCCGCTCTTCCAGGCCTTCAACAGCGGCTTCAGCGTCAACTATGCCGGCAACAGTTGGGGCGGCGCCAACGACGTCTGCAACTACATCGAGAACGGCTCCATGACCATCGCCTGGAACGGCGACGTCAGCCCTTGCTGGCCGCTGATGCACAGCCACACCAGCTATCTGCACGGCAAGATGCGCCAGTCGCAGAGCCATGTGATCGGCAACGTGCGCGAGCGCGGCCTGGTGGAGCTGTGGCTGGACCCGGAGTACGCGGCCTATCGGGAGCGGGTGCAGAGCTTCGCCTTTCCACCCTGCACCTTCTGCGGCGGCTGCGACATGTCGGAATCCAACCTCGAAGATTGTTTCGGCAACGACTCCCCGGTCTGCGGCGGCTGTCTGTGGGCCCAGGGTGTTGTGCAGTGTCCGTGACGAAGGCAATTGGTAGATTGGTAGATTGGTAGATTGGTAGATTGGTGGATTGGTAGATTGGTGGATTGGTGGATTGGTAACTGGTGCGCCCATGCAAGTCAAAGTCTATGCCACCCTGCGTCCTATCGTCGGCGGCGCCGTTGCGCCTGTGGAGACTGGCCCCGGCCAAACCGTGCGCGAGCTGGTGGATGAGCTGGTGACGCGGTGGCCCGGCCTGCGGCCGGAGATGGTGGACGAGCAGGGCAATCTGTTGCCGCGCATTCAGATCTTCGTCAATGGTCGCAGCATCGCCTTCGGGGAAGGCCTTGCCACGGTCCTGCCCGTCGACGCCAACGTCGCCATCTTTCCTCCCGTGGGCGGCGGTTGATCTCGCCGTCGGCGCGCTGCAATTCGCGTATCTTCATCGCCGTGTAGGGGTTATACAAACCGACATTGCCTGGCTCAGGTAGTGCCGCCCATCAAGATTCTATGCTGGCTGGAGGCGACGAAGCCTGTCGGTCGCGTGCCCCACTGCCGAGGAGCGTTTGCCATGGAGATCATGAACTATCTTATTGCCCTGTTGGTAGGCTACCTGATCGGCAGCCTGCCGATTGGCTATCTGTGCGGCCGCCTGAAAGGGATCGACGTGCGCACCATCGGCAGCGGCCGCACCGGCGGCACCAACGTCTACCGCGCGCTGGGCGCCAAGCTGGGCCTGCTGACCGGCGTGCTGGACTTCGCCAAGGGCGCGGTGTCGGTCCTGCTGATGCGCGCCCTCCTGGGCGACGAAGCTGCGGCCGCGCTGGCCGGCGCAGCCGCGGTGGCGGGCCACAACTGGTCGCTCTTCCTGGGCTTCAAAGGGGGCGCGGGCGGCAGCACGGCTGCCGGCGCCTTGCTGGCGCTCAATCCGGTAGCCGGCGCCATCGTGGTGCCGTTGTTCGTGGTGATTCTCTTCGTTGGCCGCATTGCCTCGGTGGCCACCCTGTGGGTCGGCGCAGGCTCGGTGGTGGCTGTCCTGCTGCTGCACATCATCAACCCGGCCGCCACCCCGCTGAGCCAACTGCTCTTCGCCATTCCCGCCATGGCCATGATCGCCATCTCGCTGCGCCCCAACCTGGAGCGCCTGCTGCACGGCACCGAGCGTCGCGTCGATTTCAAGCAGCCCAAGGCCGGCGCGCGTTAGCGCATTGCAATGAACATCCTGATCATCGGTGGGGGAGCCATCGGATCGCTGCTCGCGGCGCGCCTGGCCGCGGCCGGGCACGCCATCACCCTGCTGGATCGGCCGCAGACCGCCGCGCTCTTGCAGGCCAACGGCGTGCGCCTGGTCGAGGCTGATGGCCGCGTCAGCGCGCCAGCCGTGCAGATCGTCGCTGTCCCCTCTGAAGTTTTCGCCCACACCCGCTTCGATCTGGCTGTGCTGGCGGTCAAAGCCTTCGACACCGCGGCAGCCATCGAGCCGCTGCGCCCTTTCTTTCCCGCCACAACGCCGCTGCTCAGTGTCCAAAACGGGGTGGGCAACGAGGCCCTGCTGGCTGAGTTGCTCTCTGCTCCCATCCTGGCTGGCTCGCTGACCACCCCGGTCGAGGTGCTGGCGCCTGGCCATGTGCGGGTCGCGCGCGCCTCGCATCGCCTGGCCGTGGCCCCCTGGCGCGGCGATAGCCAGCCCCAGCAGGCCGCCGCGCTCTTCGCCGGCGCCGGTTTCACCGTCCAGACCTTCGCCGACGGCCCCGCCTTGAAGTGGACCAAGCTGCTGATGAACATGCTGGCCAACGCTCAGGCGGCCATCCTGGACATGACCCCCGCCGCGGTCTTTGCCCAACCTGAGCTGGCCCGGCTGGAGGTGCTGGCCTGGCGCGAGGCGCTGGCAGTGATGCGGGCGCAGGGCCTGACGCCCGTGCCGCTGGCCGGCTATCCCATGGCCCTGGTCGGCGCGCTGGTGCGTCGCCTGCCGGTGGGGCTGGTGCGGCCGGTCATGGGGCGCTTCATCGCCGGCGGCCGCGGCAGCAAGCCACCCTCGTTGGTCTACGATCTGCGTCCCCAGCCGCGCGGCCGCTCCGAAGTGGCCTGGCTCAACGGCGCAGTGGCGGATCAGGCGCGCGCTCTGAGCCTGCCTGCGCCGGTCAACGCCACCTTCACGCGCGTGTTGCTGGACCTGGTTCAGGGCCGCGCCAGCGTCGACCATTGGCGGAGCCACCCGGAGCGCCTGCTGGCCGCAGTGCAGGACTGCCAGTCCTTCTGAGGACTGGC
>JAJTXO010000568.1 GCA_021463315.1 Caldilineales bacterium
CGATGTCCTGGACTACCTCACTGCTGCCTGTACTGCCACCATCAATCGACAATTACCTCCTTCACTCCTACCTCGGGCGTCGCCCACCTGAACGGTTACATTTGCTCATGCGTGCTATCTAGGCTAAGATAGCGCCGTGGTTGTACCCATCCAAAATCTGCTTACCTGGAGACTGTCATGCTCAATCTTGCTATGCTGCTGGAATCCAGCGCCAGGGCGAACCCTGGACGTCCGGCCGTCATTTTCAACGACACCAAGCTCAACTATGCTCAGCTCAACGGCGCGGCCAATCAACTGGCCAACGGCCTGCGCAAGCTAGGTGTCCAGCGCGGCGACAAGGTCGCGCTCTCCTGCCCCAACCTGCCCTATTTCCCCATCGCCTACTACGCCATCCTCAAGCTGGGGGCTGCTGTGGTGCCGTTCAACGTGCTCTTCAAGGGGCGCGAGGTGGCCTATCACCTGAACGACAGCGACGCGGTGGCCTTGATCGCCTTCCAGGGCACGCCCGATCTGCCCATGGCCCAGATGGCTTTCGATGGCTTCCAGCAGGCGCCCAACTGCAAGCATCTGATCGTGGCCACGGTGGACCCCGCGGCCGCGCCGCCGGTGGAGGGAGAAGGTGTGACGACGCTGGGCCGGGTGATGGCTGGCCAGGCGCCGGTGTTCGACACGGTGCAAACCATGCCCGACGAAACCGCGGTGATCCTCTACACCTCGGGCACCACCGGCAGCCCCAAGGGCGCCGAGCTGACCCACGCCAACATGACCATGAACGCCGTGGCCACCCGGGACCTGGTGAACTTCAACCGGAATGACGTGGCGCTGGCGGTGCTGCCGCTCTTCCACTCCTTCGGCCAGACCGTGATCATGAACGCGTCCTTTACCAGCGGCGCGGCCATCACCCTGCTGCCGCGCTTCACCCCTGACGCCGCGTTGGGGATCATGCAGCGCGACGGCGTGACCGTCTTCGCCGCGGTGCCCACCATGTACTGGGCGCTGATGAGCTATCCAGAGGCAGACAAGTTCGATCTGGCCGCGATTCGGGCCACCCTGCGTCTGGCCGTCAGCGGCGGCGCAGCGTTGCCGCTGGAGGTGATCAAGGGTTTCGAGGCCAAGTTCAACGTGCCGATTCTGGAGGGCTATGGCCTCAGCGAGACTTCGCCGGTAGCCTGCTTCAATCAGCTCGACCGGCCGCGCAAGGCCGGCTCCATCGGCCACCCCATCTGGCTGACCGACATGCGCATTGTCGATCCTATGGACGCCACGCACACCGCGCTGCCGGCCGGCGAGACGGGCGAGGTGGTGATCCGCGGCCATCAACTGATGAAGGGCTATTACCAGAAGCCAGAGGCCACGGCTGAGGCGATCCGCCAGGATTGGTTCCACAGCGGCGACCTGGGCAAGACCGACGAAGAGGGCTACTACTACATCGTCGACCGGCTGAAGGAGATGATCATTCGCGGCGGCTTCAACGTCTATCCGCGCGAGCTGGAGGAATACTTCATGACCCATCCCAAGGTGTCGCTGGTGGCCGTCAAGGGCGTGCCGGACCCGAAGATGGGCGAGGAGATCAAGGCTTACATCGTGCTGAAGCCCAACCTGACAGCCACGGTGGACGAGATGTTGGACTTTGCCAAGGAAGGGCTGGCTTCCTACAAATACCCGCGCTACATCGAGTTCCGCACGACGTTGCCCATGACCGCGACGGGCAAGATCCTGAAGCGGGACCTGGTGGACGAATAGGAATCGACCATGACTAAACGAGTCAACGTGACCTGGCTGCAGAAGAGACAGTTCGTCGGCGTCGGCGGATCGAAGCGCTCCGTCGTCATGTCGGGCCAGGACGAAGAAAACGCCATCGGCGTCTCGCCGTCGGAGATGCTGTTGCTGGGGCTGGCCGGCTGCTCAGCCTACGATGTGGTCGGCATTCTGGAAAAGAAAAAGGCCACCCTGACCGGCCTGGAGGTCAAGGTCACGGCCGAGCAGGAGGCTGACCCGCCCTGGCCCTATCGGCAGATCCACCTGGAGTACATCGTGCGCGGCCAGGGGCTGACCGAAAAGAACGTGGGCGACGCCATCCACCTGTCGGAAACCAAGTATTGCTCGGTGGCGGCCACCATCCGGCCGACCGCCGAGATCACCACCAGCTTTCAGATCATCGCAGAGGACTGACGGAAGGTGCGCAGGGTGGGAAGGGTGGTATCATCTCAATAGAGGGGGAAGACTTCCGAAGTCTTATGGACTGTGAGCTCGTTTTGAACAAACCTGCACAGACTTCGGAAGTCTCGACCCCGGTTTTTTGAGATGATACGTCCGTTCCCGCGGCCACGAAACGGACGATTTGGAAAATCGTCCTACGCAGGCTCAGCCCGTTTTGAACGCACCCAAATGGGAAGCCAGCTTCGTCGAGTCCAACCAGACTTCAGCAGGTTGTTCACCCTAACCTGGCGCAGCCAGAACCAACCAGGGATTTGCCACAAAGAGCGCAAAGAACACAAAGGAGCTTCAGCCTTTCTGTGCGTTCTCTGCGTTCTGTGTGGCTGATCTTCATGCTGTTTGTGCAACAACTCAACTGGTAGGGTACTGATGACCCCACTGTTCGACGCGATCATCATCGGCGGCGGCATCGTCGGCGCAGCCTCGGCCTTCTTCCTGGCCCGGGCTGGGCTGCGCTGCGTCATCGTCGAGCGGCTGCCCGCGCTGGCCCGTCTGACCACGGCGCGCTCCATGGAGGCCATGCGCGCCCAGTTCGTGGAGCCGGAGAACGTGGCCATGATGCGCGAGGGCATCGCCTTCTACCAGCATTTCGCCGAACAAACCGGCCTGCAGGACGCCAGCATCGGCGTGCATCAGCAGGGCTATCTCTTTCTGACCACGGACAACAACGGCCCGCAACGCTTTGGGCAGCGCGTGGCTGCCCAGCACGCCTTGGGCCTGAATGACGTGGAACTGCTCACGGGGGAGCAGGTGCGGCGGCGCTTCCCCTTCGCCGCGACCGAGGAGATCACGGCCGGCGCCTTTCGCCAGGGCGACGGCTGGCTGTCGGCCCATGAGGCCTGCTTCGGCCTGGCGCGCGCGTCCGGCGCGGCGATCCTGCTCAACACCACGGTGACCGCCATCGCCACCCAGGGCGGGCGCGTGGCCGGCGTGGAAACCAACGGCGGCCCACTGGCCGCGCCGGTGGTGATCCTCGCGGCCGGGCCTTATTCCGGCCGCGTGGCCGCGCTGGCAGGGATCGAGCTGCCGCTGCGCATCGTCCGCCGCCACCGGGTCACCATCGGCCAGCACCCGCTGATTCCGCAGAGCGCGCCCATGGTGATCGATCAGGACACGGGCGCGCACTGGCGGCCGGAGAAGCCGGGCGCGGCGCTGGCCTGGGCCCAAGCCCACGAGC
>JAJTXO010000569.1 GCA_021463315.1 Caldilineales bacterium
ACCAATCTACCAACTTACCAATCTACCAACTTACCAATCTACCAACTTACCAATCTACCAACTTACCAATCAATTCAACCCGCGATAGATCGTGCCGGGCTTGTCGCGTCCCTCGCTGCCGGAGCCTGACAGGCGGCCGGAGGCGAGGGCGCGGCGGGCGCGCTGGATGTCGGCCTCGTGCTTGAGCAGGACGGTCAGGGTGTTGTCCACGGTGGCCTTGTCCAGGCTGGCGGCATTGAGCATGACCAGCGCGCGGGCCCAGTCCAGAGTCTCGCTGACGCTGGGCCGCTTCTTCAAATCAAGCTCGCGCAGGCGCTGCACCAGGGCCACGGCGTCCCTCGCCAGCTTGGGGGCCAGGTCAGGCGCCTTGAGGCGCACGATGCGCAGCTCCGCCTCGGCGCTGGGGTAGTCGATGAACAGGTAGAGACAGCGGCGCTTGAGCGCCTCGCTCAGCTCGCGGGTGTTGTTGGAGGTCAGCAGCACGCCCGGCACGTGGCGGGCCTGCAAGGTGCCCAGCTCGGGGATGCTGACCTGGAAGTCGCTGAGCACCTCCAGCAGGAAAGCCTCGAACTCAGGATCGGTGCGGTCGATCTCGTCGATCAGCAGCACCACCGGCTGTTCGCTGCGAATCGCGGCCAGCAGCGGCCGGGCCAGCAGAAAGCGCTCGGAGAAGAAGACGTCCTCCTCCCGCGCCAGCCGGTCGGCCGCCTCGCCCAGGCTGGCCGCGTCGGCCAACACCTGGGAGAGCTTGTCCCTCAGCAGTTGGGTGTAGAGCATCTGCTTGGCGTATTCCCACTCGTAGAGCGCCTTGGTCTCGTCCAGCCCCTCGTAGCACTGCATGCGGATCAGCACCTGCTGCCGGGCCGCTGCCCAGGCCTTGCCCAGCTCCGTCTTGCCCACCCCGGCCGGCCCCTCGGCCAGCACCGGCTTGCCCAGCCGGTGGGCCAAAAAGAGCACGGTGGCGATCTCATCGGAGGCGATGTACTGCTGCCCGGCCAGCGCCTGCTTGACATCCTCGATTGAATTGAACATGGCCACAACCTTTCGCTGGATCGATCGAGTTTCTCTTGGTTATACGCCATTGTGCGCCCAATCTGGCATTCATGCCGTGAGCGTAGCTACCATGATCGCGTCAATCCACCTGCATAGCGGTGGGAGTTGCCTTGCTTCGGACGGCAGGTCGCCGATGATGGATCACACGGACGTAGTCAGCCCAAGACTTCGGAAGTCGCCGCAGCACTCATAAGGACGCAATTTCGGATGAAAGGCCCAGTTCAAACCCTGCTGCGGCGACTTCCGAAGTCTCTCGGTCGCACTGGCCTGGATAGTAACCGTTTCGGGAGGGGGCGACATTCCATGGGTCACGAGATTTGCGCCAATGGGAGGAACGAGATAGAATATCTATCGAACAAATGTTCTATTTCTGTTGCCGGGAGACAACCTATGAGCCAAACCGTATGGCATCGAACAGATATCGAGAATGTCCTGCGCGGGGTCGAATTGAGCTGCCAGCAGTTGGCATCTCAATTCGATGACCCCGAGATCGACAGCTACCGGCGCGGTTTCCTAGCCGCGCTGGCCGCGACGGCTACCAGCCTTGGCATCCAGGTGGACGTGCAGCCGTTCTCATCCCCAACGCTTGTTCCTCCTCGCCCTCTTGCGTCTTCCAGCTATGCTAGGCGTCTGCCGCGGGCCGCGGCTCCACTCGATCCGTGAACCCTCGCAGCGCCTCCACCAACAGCAGCCTGCTCAGCGCCTCGAAATCCTGGCCGCCGCTGCCGCCGGGCTCCGTCTCGACGCGCTCCATGCGCTCCACGAAGCTCATGGCCAACAGGTCTCTGACCACCTGCGGCTTCGCCAGGGCGTCGTTCATGGCGCCGACCAGCGTGCGCAGCGAGTCGCTGCGAGCTGCGGCCGTCTCGGTGATGATCTGGTTCTGGAGCTGCGCCTGCGCCAATGCCATCTCCCGATCCTTCGCGGCGCACCAGGCTGCCATCAGCTTCTCGGCCGCCAGGTCAGGCGCGTTGATGGTTCCGATGCCGGTGATGCTGACCGAAATGCCCATATGATTCAAGGTGACCTCGTTGATCTTCACCTGCAACGCCTCCTTGAACTTCATGCGGCCTACCTCATCGAGGGCAACCAGCTCCTCCATGGTGTATCTGGCGATGATATCGCGCGCCTGGCGTTCGGTCACCGCGCGCACAGCCGCCTCCCAGGTGTTGCCGGAGGCGGACCAGACACGGTTGCGGATGATGTCGTCGTTGAACGCGAATTTGTCTTCGCCGATTCGAGGGGTGGCGTCGTCGCTGTACACCTTGTGAAAGACCGCCAGCTCCAAATCTGCGATCTGCAGGCCGTCCTTGGTGGTCGCGTCCCTGACCACCACCCGGTCTCCCTGGCCGAAGAGCGGCACCAGCATGGCCAGGCGCTCCTGGTCATGGACCCAATGCACGCCAGCCGGCAGGACTTCGGTGACGACCCCCTCCCTTTCCAGGACCAGCGCATGGCCGCGCTGCACGTTGACCTCGCCGGGGCCGGTCATGGCCGGGCGCGGCGACTTGGGCGCTTTGAGGGTGGTCAACTGGCCGCCTTGGGCCTGCCATTTGGCCGGTATCGTGCCCAGAGCATAGTGCATGGTTCGAGACAAAGAGCCGTTGCGCGTGGTCTGTCGGCGGTTCTGCAGATAGACCGAGCCCAGCAGCAGGCCAAACAGGCCGGCCGCGATGGCCAGGCCGCCGAAGATGGCCCAGAAATTGCGCAACACCTCCGATCCGCTGGTGAACTGATAGGCCGCGTTCGCGCCCGCGGCGCTGTCCAGCGCCATCCCCAGTCGCGCCAAGCTCCATTGCAGGCCCCAGGCGATCAGCAACGCCTGCAGGACAAAGGCGGTCACGATGAAGGTGATCTTCCCCCGAGCGGGGGCGTCTTTCAGGAGCACGAAGGCATAGATGGGGGTCGCGAGGGCCAGAACCGCGATCGCCCACGGCCAGCCCAGCCGAATGGCCATGAAGCCAAGCGGCGCCAACATGATGAGCAGCAACACTCGTGCCATGGTCCCATCCTCCTGCGGCTGATTGCCGCGCTGTGGTCGAACCCGCTCAGTAGACTCTGCTCTCGCCGCTGCATTCGTACAGTATGGGTATCCAAGACCTATTCAAACCCGGCTTGTGCTGCCATCACAAGCCAGGGTGTCACGCGCCATCGTCCCGCGGCCTTCGCAGCGCCCCTGTGGACGCCACTATTATAGCACAATGCCCTGATTTACCAGCAAATACGGGGGAACGTTCCGAGGGTATCATCTCAAAAAACCGGGGTCGAGACTTCCGAAGTCTGCGCAGGTTTGTTCAAAACGAGCTCACAGTCCATAAGACTTCGGAAGTCTCCCC
>JAJTXO010000057.1 GCA_021463315.1 Caldilineales bacterium
ACAGGGCGCTTCATATATTGAAGCGCCCTGCTGCTACTCGAACCAGTTGTTGCCCCGTCCCAGCGTCGGCGGATACCTCTCCACATACACCGGCGACGCATCCGTCACCGCCGCCCAACAGTGGTCGGCGGCTTGGCTCTGGATGGCCAACGTGTCCACCAGGACCAGCGGAGACTCCCCTGCCCGATACAGGCGCACCGTGTTGGCTCCGCCTTCGACAAAGCCCAGCCCGTCCCACTGCTGATACCAGACCTTGTAGCCCAAGGGCTGGATCGTTCCCTCCAGCCACAGGCACGTCGTGTTGACGCACAGCCGATACAGCGACAAGTCCAGCCGCTCGCTGCTGGAGTTGAACAGCTCCACCGCGCTGTCGCCCGATATCACCCCATCGGGCACGTTGTCAGTCGTCACCGGGTTGGTGCACACCTCGTTAATCACCAGCCCCTGCCGCAAGCTGGGCGGGTAGGGTGTGGGCGTGTTGGTTGGCCCGCCCGGCGTGGCCGTGGGTGTAGCCGTTCCCGGCGGTATGCTCACCGGCGTCGGCGTGCGCGTGGCTGTCGGCGTGGCCGTCGGCGGCGTGTTGCTGATCACGTCCAGCTCCAGGTAGGGCCGGATGCCCAGGTCCTGGTTGGCGCTGCCGGCGAAGTAGGCAAAGCCAAAGCAACTCCCTGTTGAGGCGCTCGGCGTACACCACGGCTCGATCTTGAGCGCCAGTCCACCGCCAGGCTGCACAGCGCCAGTGACGTTCATCTCGATAGGATCGGTATCAGTGATGTCGCTCTGCCTGATTACCAGAGAGCCAAAAGGCGCGCCCACGTCGCCAGCGCCATATGCGCCAGGCGTAGCCCAAGGGACATTCAAGCCGCCAACCGCGAGGTCAGGGTTGATGCGATTTGTCCACGACGGCAAACTCCACTCGGCGATCATCGGACGGAACACCAGCGTCATCGGGTTGTTGAGATACCCTCCCATGGGATACATATACAGCGTGGCGTGGTTGAGAGTCGTGTTAGGTGGAAGATCAAACGCCACCTCGATGAGCAGGCTGGAAACAGTCGTGTTGTAGGTTGGCACGTAAAACGCATCGTCGCTGTTGGCCCGCAGCACAAAGTTAGGCAAGGAGGCATAGATGGTGTCGGGCCTGGTCAGCCAGATCAACGCATCCTCCCAGGGGTGGCTGGCAGGATCGACGCGCATCCGCCAGGGCGTGGCCGCCGGGGTAGGGGTAGCCGTCGCAGTCGGGGTTGGCGTTGGCGTGGCCGGAACCGTCCCGCCGCTGGAGGGTTGGAACTTGACGCTGTGAATGGTCTCGACGCCGTCGCCGCCGTCCCAGAGGCGGAAGTCCCAGGCGGTGGCGCCGGATACAAAGCGGTCGGTCAGGTCCATGTTGGCCAGGGTCAGCGTCCAGATCCGCCACTGCCGACTGTTGGTCTTGGTCAATGTTTGTGTCTGCACCGAGCTGCCGTTGTGCCATTGAAGTTTGATCTCGTCCGTGCCCACGTCCAGGTAGTCGATGGAGATGGTTGCGTTGACGCCTGTGCCGTAGCGATACCTGGGATCCACGTCCACGTAGATGTAGGGCTGGCCGGCCGCGGTCTGGCGGGCATAGCGGTAGCGGGGATCGCAGGTCGCTCTGTAGACGCGGTCGTTGGGGCAGAGGCCTGGGGCATAGGTCTCGTCCAGGTTGAAGACAGCAATAGCCTGGCCATCGGTGGTGAGCGCGCTCAAGCCCGGGCAGCTCGATCCCACGCGCGGCTCCTGCGCCGTGCTGGCGTAGAGGTAGAAGTCGAAGTTGTTGCACTTGGGCCACCAACCCCACTCCGTCTCCCGCATCCACACCTGGGCGTAGGGCGCGTTCCGCTCGTCCTTGCCGGCCAGATCGCGCAGCGTCTGCATCATGCCCTGCACATAAGGGTTCTCGGTGGTCAGGCGCGCGAGCGTGCCGCGCGGGTAGAGGCGCGCCTTGTAGACGTCTCCCTTGAGATCGAGGAAGGCAGCCATGTTCCAGTAGTCCTCCTCGGCGTGGTTGAGCGTCGTGATGCTGCCCTCGCCCCACAGCGGTGGATCGGGATACTCGATGGCGAACATCACCTGGTTCTCCCAACGCAGCGGCGCGTCGACCATGCCCTTGCCGCGCGACCAGCAAGAGGGACAAGCCACGGCCATGTCCTCCCAGTCCGGATGCCACTTGGCGTGCTGCAAGCCCAGGCCCTGGCCGGCTGCGTAGTCGTTCATGCGCTGGCGGTTGCCCTTGTCCAGGTAGAAGTTGGTGCCTTGGAAGCTCAGGTCGATGCCGGAACCGGCGAAGGCGTCCACCCAGATGTCGATCATCTGCTGGACAGTCGCCTCCCACAAGTCTGGCGTCAGCCCCAACTCCTGCAGGCAGGCCCTGTCCTGACCCGCGCCCGGGTTCAGCTCGCCGTAGACGCCGATGGGCAGCTCGATCCAGTCGATGTTGTTGGCAAGCGCAGGCGTGCTGTCGATGTGCGCGGCCAGCGCGTATACAAAATCCTCGTAGGCTGACAGATACTGACTGCTCCAATACTTGGGCAGGCGATGGCGCGGGTAGGTGCTGTCCAGCGGGCAAACCACGTAGGTCACATTCTGGTCGGCTACGTCCAGCATGTCGGCCGGCAGCCAGATGCGATCCTCCCGGTTGTCGCCAGCCCAGCATTGGCTGCCGCCCACACTGGCGCAGTCGTAGGGCGAGTAGTCCACCGTGTTGAAGCCCAGGCCGATGTGCAGGCCATACTGTGCGCGGTCAGCCACGTAGCTGTCCAACTCCGACCAGACTTAGTTGCCCACCGTCGGCCCCAGGTAGCTCGACCCCACTGGCCCTCACTGTGCAACTTCAATCGCCTCGGTGACGGGCGGCTGGCAGGGGCCGGTGTTGTTGGTGCTGAACCAGTGGCCCAAAGAGTTCGGTGAGCAACTCGCGCGCCACGGGCATCTGGGCGAAGCCACCGCTCAGCGCGGGTTGCAGCGAGGCCGGCCGGTGCTGGTGGACTTCAGAGCGCTGCCGGTGTGGGAGGAACAGGCGAGGTTCTAGAGTGATGCGCTTCAAGTTTTGGCCACACAGCTAGCTGAATCACTATGTACGCGAAAAGAATCGCAACCATGTTTGGACGACCATCATTCACCCCTGAGTTCAAGAGCTAACAGGTGATCGAAGTCACACTTCCACTGCGTACATGCGCAAGTGTCAGCGGTCAGCATGATGAGACCGATCTGTGCCGACAACATCAGATCAAACCCCAGTCTCGGCAACGCGAATTTCTGCTGGCCGTTTGCAGTGTCACACTGGACGGCGCAAAGAGATCAGTCAGCTTTCAACCAGAGTAATCTCTGCTACCATGGGAGGCGCACATTTGGGGCATGTGCAGTCAGGGAGCTTTTCCCGCTGGTTTCTCGTTTCGGGCAGCACCGGGCCGAGCGCGGCATTGAGCAGGGTCGCCGTTTGGGAATCGACTAAATGGTAGTAGACGTTCAGGCCATCCTTGCTGTCGGCCACCACACCGGCCTCGCGCAACAGGCGCAGTTGCTGCGAGATGTACGGCTGAGGGCGCCCCAGCGCGGCCTCCAGATGGCAGACGCACTCAGGGTTGCGGCGCAGGGCATCCAAAATCTGTAAGCGCACGGGATGGCCAAGCAGTTTGAAACGGTCGGCATAGATGGTGTAGAAGTCAGTGGGATTTGTCATGAGTCTTGTCGGCAAATGCCTTGTTATACTCCATGCAAAAATTTGCATAGTTATTTGCTTTGTGCTATCATGCACGCATCGATTTGGTTGCAATCAAGGCACTCTTCACGCCAGACTGGCCTGATCATACGGCCCAAAAAGGGCCTCAACAGCCAGATTTGTGACTTTTTTCAGCCTGGTTGCCTGTCTTGGACAGACGATGCATTGCAACTGGTATCATATGCGATTTGCGAAATATGCACAAATCGTGATGAGCGTAAAGGAACTGAACCATGAGCCAAGACTATCTGGAGACTACGGTCGACAAGTTCATCTTCCGAGTGAAGGTGGGCAATCTCTACAACGAGAATGGCATCTGGGCGGACATGAACGAGGCCAGCGGCGTCGCCCGCCTGGGCTTGAGCGATTTCACGCAGCAATCCAGCGGCGACGTGGCCTTCGTCAGCCTGCCTGAGCCGGGCCAGTCGGTGGCCGCCGGCAAGGAGCTGGCCACCGTCGAGACCATCAAGGTCGACCTGGAAGTGCAGGCGCCCTTCGACGGCGAGATCGTGGCCGTCAATGAGGCGCTGGAGGACGCGCCGGAGCTGATCAACCAGGACCCCTACGGCCGCGGCTGGCTGGTGGCGGTGCGTCCGGCGCAGTGGCCCGTGTCCGGCCTACTGGACGCTGAGCAGTATCTGGTGGTCATGACGGCCCAGGCGGAAGCGGAGGCGGCCCAATGAGCGTCATCATCGTGCCGTGCAGCGGCATCGGCAAGAGCTATGGCACCGTGACGCGCGAGGCTGCCTACCTGGTGGCCGACGAGCTGCGGCCGGACACGCAGATCGTGCCCCTCTCGCTGCTGGTGCTGGGCGACGAGGACGCGCAGGCTGCCGTGCGCGACGCACAGGTGATCACGCTGGACGGCTGCAAGCTGGCCTGCGCGACGGTCAACGTCAGCCAGGCCGGCGGCGCGGCCGCGCGCGAGTTCACTGTGCTGGACTGCTACCGCCGCAACAAGCAGTTCAAGCCCCAGGGCATCGCCGAGCTGAACGAAGGCGGCCTCGCCCTGGCCCGCGCCCTGGCAGAGGAAGTCGCGCAGGCGGCGGAAGAACTCACAGGAACTGAGAGGAACTGAGAGGAACTGAGAGGAACTCGAAGGAACTATAGATAGTCAGATAAAGATCCGTGCATTTGAGGCCCGACTCGCGCTTGGTAAGGGCCACAGAACCCCGAAACATTATCTGAATATCTATATCTGAGCTCCCCCAGCTCCTCCAGTTCCCCTCAGTTCCCTTCTGAAAGGATCTACCATGCCCAGTCTACCCCAACGCAAAGTCGGTATCGTGGCCTGCTCCGGCGAGGAGATGGCCGAAGGCACCGTGACGCGGCTGGCCGCGCTCCGGGTGCTGGAGGAGCTGCGGCCAGCCGACACCGTGACCATCTGCCTGCCGCTCTTCCTGGCCGGCGGCGAGGGCGACCGTGCCTTCGCCAAGTTCTACCCCACCATCGCCGTGGATGGCTGCGAGAAGCGCTGCGCGGCCCGCGCCACCGAGCTGTACAGCAACAAGCCGGCCGCCGGCATCCTGCTGGATGACGTGCTGGCCGAGCGCGGCCTGCCGCGGCCGCAGGGGCTGCGCCGTCTGACGCCCGAGAGCCAGCCCGTCGTGGATGCCCTGGCTGAGGCCATCGCAGCCGAGGTCGATCACCTGATGGCCTCCCGTTGGAGCCGGGCCGAGGGCAAGGTGCTGGAGGCCAGCGAGCCGGCCAGGGTCAGCAGCGCCGGCTGCGCCTGCGGCTCGGGCATCCCCGTCACCCGCGTCCAGGTCAACGGCCGTGCGCTGGAGATCATGGCCCTGGACCCGATCCTGGAGATGGCCTATGGACAAGGGCTGCACGTGCCGGTTAACAGCCAGGCCGCTGGAGCGTCCACCGTTCCCGCCCAACTCATGGACACCGTGCGCCTCTACAACACCATCCCGACCGAGGACGACGTCGCTTACGCCGAGGCCGTCGCCATCGCCTGGCAGAGCTTCTGCGCGGCCAAGGAGCAGGCTCATGGCTAAGACCGCCACCTACACCACCTCGGTCACCTGGAAGGGCGACCACTGGGGCCACATCGTCATGGGCAACGGCCCGCAGATGATGTTCTCCGCGCCGCCCGACGCCTACGGCCACGAAGGGGTGCTGACGCCGGAGGACGCCTTCGTCGCTGCGGCCAACACCTGCGTGATGATGATGTTCCTCTGGGCCGTGGAGCGCTTCAAGATCGACCTGGTCAGCTTCACCTGCCGCACCGACGGCGTCAAGAAGATCGAGCTGGACCGCACCGAGATCTTCACCCACCTCTATTTCTACCCGGAGATCACCGTGCGCCCCGCGACCGGCGAAGACGCTGCCGCCACCGAAAAGCGCATCCACCGCGCCCTGGCTTCGGCCCAGAAGTACAGCCTGGTGGCGAACTCGGTCAAGAGCGAGATTGTTGTCGAACCGAAGATTATCGTGCTTATCGATCAGCAGGGTGCGTAGCGAGTAATGCGTAACACGTAACTCGTAACCCGGATGAAGCAGCCAGGTTGCTCCATTCCGATTACGGAATACGCATTACGGGTTACGCCTCCTCACATGCCGTTCGTCAAGGAGACATCCCCATGCCCATCAACATCAAAGTCCTCGGCCCTGGCTGCAACAACTGCCATCTGGTCGAGGAGCACGCCAGGGAGGCCGTGGCCCAGTTGGGCCTGGAAGCCGAGATCGAACACGTCACCGACCGTGCCGAGTACCCCAAATACGGCCTGCTCTTCACGCCCGGCCTGGTGATCGAAGGCAAGCTGGTCGCCGGCGGTCGCATTCCCAGCGTGGCCGATATCAGCGGCTGGCTGGCCAGCGCAGCAGCGGTTAATTAAGGGCAACACCTTGCGACCTGGTGTCGCAGGGTTTTCGCAGGTCTTTTTACATGCAATAAACCGCATATTGAGTGATTTGGTCGTACAAAGCCAACTGGAAATGAGTGATGGACGCTACATCGAACACGCCAACCGTATTGGTCGTGCTGGCCCACCCTGACGATGAGAGCTTTCCCATGGGCGGCACGCTGGCTAAGTACGCAGCGCAGGGCGCGCGGGTGACGCTGGTCTGCGCCACACGCGGCGAAGCCGGCATCCCCCAGCTGTCTGCCGAGGAGACGGCGCAGGTGCGCAGCCAGGAGCTACAGGCTGCAGGCACTGCGCTGGGGCTGGCCGGCGTGCGCTTTCTGGGCTATCTTGACGGCCAGTTGGCAGCCGCCGACCCTGCCACGATTGTTGGCCAACTGGTCGATATAATAAGGGCCTTGCAGCCGGAGGCCGTGATCACTTTCGGCCCCGACGGCATCTCCGGCCACCCGGATCACCTGGCCATCCACCGTTTCACCACAGCCGCCTTCGACCAAGCCGGGCTGTCCGCACGGCTCTACTATCTGGCGCCCTCCGAGGCGACCTTGCAGGGCTGCGGCGTGGTTCCCGGCCGCGAGCTGGCCGGCGGCCCGGTGGCGGCTATCGACATCGCCGACCACCTGCTGGCCAAGGTGCGCGCGATGCAGTGCCACGCCAGCCAGAATCCGCCCTTCTCCGGGCCGCCTGAGGCCGAAGCCGAGCGCCTCGCCTGTCACGAATACTTCACCCTGGCCCGGCCCATATCTGCCAACGGCACAGGCTGGACGGACCTGTTCGAGCCGGCGCTGGCGGCCTAGGACCCGAGACTTCGGAAGTCACCGGATGCAAACTGGCTTTGCTGGGTTAAGACCGGCGACTTCCGAAGTCTGCGAACACAGAATTGAGGACATCATGACCAC
The DNA here is from genome assembly GCA_021463315.1 of Caldilineales bacterium. GTDB lineage: Bacteria > Chloroflexota > Anaerolineae > JAAEKA01 > JAAEKA01 > JAAEKA01. Next base: position 7,512 of record JAJTXO010000057.1, read on the forward strand.
TGACTACGTTGCTTACCACCAACACCTGGAACAGCGCCTGGCGCAACTGGGACGGGAGCTTCCCGGCCCCATGACCGGCTTTGCCCGCCTGCACAAAAAGGCAGTCGAGGCCGGCGCGCTGGACGCCAAGACCAAAGAGCTGATGGCCCTGGCCATCGGCATCGCCGTTCACTGCGACGGCTGCATCGCCTATCACACCCACGACGCGGTGGCGGCCGGCGCCAGCCGCGCCGAGCTGCTGGAGACCATCGGCGTCGCCCTGATGATGGGCGGCGGCCCGGCTTCGATCTACGCTGCCCACGCCATGGACGCCATCGACCAATTCCTGCCTGCCTCCAGTTGAGGCTTACGAGCAAGGAGATCTCCATGCTCTACGTCATTCTCAGCACACTGCTTTTTGTCCTTTCGTTTCTGGCCGGCATGTTGGGCCTGGGCGTGGCTTTCATCGCTACACCCGTGCTGGGTCTGTTCGGCTTCGACCTCAAACACGTCATCATGCCCTGGTCGCTGTGGCTCAATGGCCTGACCGCCATCGCTGGGGCGATCACCTTTGCCCGCGCCGGCATGGTGGACTGGCGCACGGCCCTCCCGCTGGTGATCATCACCGCCATCGTCGCGCCCATCGGCGTCTGGCTGTTGCAGTTCGTCAGCGTTGAGATCGTCTGGTGGATGTACGTCGGCGTCCTGGTCTTCCTGGCCTTCCGTATGGCCTTCCCGCCCAAGATGGACGACAGCAAAGCCCTGGAGATCAGCGACCGCACGCGGGTCAAGGCCGGCTTCTTCTCGGGGCTGATCGGCATCTTCGCCGGCTTTCTGGGCGTTGGCCCCGGCTTCCTGATGATGCCCACGCTGGTGATGGTAGGCTACACAGCGCGCATCGCCGCTGCCACCAACTCGGTGATCGTGACGGTGCCCTCATTCACGGCGTTCGCGGCACACATGGGCGACGCGCAGTTCGACTGGCTGATGCTGATCCTGACCTCGATCACGGCCGTGATCGGCGCCTGGCTAGGCGCGCGCTTCATGGCTAAGCGGGTCAAGTCGTTGACTCTCAGCCGCATCTTCGCTGGATTCCTGGTGCTGCTGGCCGTGCAGCGCGCCTTGATCTTGTTGGGTGTGATGTGAACTGCCCAAAGGAGCATAAGATGGAGATCAACATCTTGGGACCTGGCTGCTTTACCTGCGAGGTACTGCTGACCCGCGCCGAGCTGGCTGTGGAGCAAATCGGTCTCGATGCGACTGTCCGGCACATTCACGATTACAAAGCGATCATGGCCTATGGCATTTTCTTGACGCCCGGCTTGGCTATCGACGGCAAGCTCGTCAGCGCCGGTCGCGTGTTGACCGTGAAGCAAATCTGCGCGCTGCTCGAGCCCGTCGCTGCCCAATAGCGCGCACATCCCGTCGCTTGAAAGGACCTATCATGAACGACACTCAGATCTTGACCGACACGTTAAAGTTTCACGGCCACCGCTGCTGGGCCAGCGTGGCCGGCGTGCGCGTGGGTTTGGCCGCGCTGCGGGCGCTGGACGTCAAGCGCAGCGGCGGCACACAGCTCTACGCCATCATCGAGACCGGCCAGGAGCACGGCGGCATGTGCTTCGGCGACGGCGTGCAATACACCACCGGCTGCACCTTCGGCAAGGGCAATCTGCGCAAGAACCCGCTGGGCAAGCTGGCTGTGACCGTGATCGACAAGGATGGCGAGCGGGCCGTGCGCGTCTCCTACAAGCCAACCTTGCAGAAGCAGATCGCCGCGTCGGCCTTCATGCAGCAGCGCGCGGCTGGCGTCTCGCCCGACGAGATCTCTGAAGAGGACCAGATGGAGCTGGTGGACCTGGTCTGGAACGCGCCGGAGAGCGAAATCCTGACCGTCGGCCCGGTCTTCGACTATCCCTACAACTGGCTGCCCGAGGTAATGGGCTTCGCCAAGTGTGACCAGTGCGGCGAGCTGGTGGCTCACGCCTACCGCCGCGTCGTGGGCGACAAGATCATGTGCATTCCGTGTTCGGGCTACGATCGCTAAACATAGGAGGCAGCATGTTGATACCTAGCTATGAACTCGACGTCTTCACGCCGCCCTGCGAGCCGGGCGCTGAGCGCTTCAGCGCCATGGCCTTTGTGCCGGTCGACATCCGCGAGGCGCTGCCCTACCTCAACGCCACCCTGCGCGGCGCGCTCTACAACCCGGCTGTGCCGGCCCTGAGTTGGCGCAAGGCCGGCCACTTCGTCGTCTTCCAGGCCGATCGCATCGCCGTCAGCAACGTGGAGGACCGGCAGGCCGCGGTCGATGAGGTCGATGGTCTGGTCAAGCTGGTCAACCGCGCCTGGGAGCGCCGCAACGAGATCGAGCCCGACTTCGAGGCGCGCCAACGGCCGGCGCCCATGGCTGCCTTCAAGCTCCTGCCCGGCACCAATTGCCGCCTCTGCGGCCAGCCGACCTGCTTCACCTTCGCTCTGAAGCTGATCGCCGGCCAGCAGAAGCCGGCCGAGTGCCCGCCGCTGCTGGAGCCGGCCTATGCCGGCCAGTTGGCCGAGCTGCAGGCGATGCTGGGCGACATGCCGGCGTTTCGATAGGAAGACTTATGCCTGAAGTCACGATTCTTCCCGCCCAGGGCTGCCGGCGCAGCCGTAAGATCCTGGGCTACCTGGAACAGCACGCCATTCCCTTCACCCGCATCGACCTGGAGAGTGACGAGGGCCAGGCGCTGGCCGAGCGCTACCAGTTGCGATCCTCGCCCGGCATCCTGGTCGACGGCCAGGCGATCAATCCCTTCGACCTGTTGATCCAGCCGCAGTGCCGGGTGAACGAGGCTGCGGCCGCAGCGCTGTTCGTACAGCCAAAACAAGGAGAAAGCTGAGTTGCGCAACTGGACGATCTTGAGCATTGCTTTAGCCTGCGTGGCGACACTGGCGATGGCGGCGGCAACGCCGCTGCCTGTGTATGCCGCGCCGATCGCCATCGATGCACGCGAGACTGCGCCGCAGCCGCCGGTGGCGCGCGGCGTGATGTACTGGATGGAGGGTTGCGGCCACTGCGAGGATGTGTTGAACGGCGTGCTGCCCGCCTTGCAGGCGCAGTACGGCAGCCAACTGGAGATCAAGTTGATCGAAGTCGTGACGCTGGAGGATACCGACCAACTCTACGCGACAGCGGCGGCCCACGGCGTGCCCAAGGAGCAAGTCGGCGTGCCCTTGTTGATCATGAACGAGCAGGTGCTGGTCGGCTCGCAGCAGATCCCGCAGCAGATGCCGGCGCTGGTGGCTCAAACCCTGGCGGCTGGCGGCGCTGAGCAACCCAGCCTGCTGCAGCTTGATGCTGACTTCGCTGCGGAGTTGGGGGCGATCGCGCCCGTGCGGCCCAACGGCTTTGGCCTCGCCATCGCCATCATGGTTGGCATGGTCGCGTCGCTGATCTACACAGGGGTCAGCCTGACACGCGGCGCATCCGGCGTAGCCGGAGCGGTGGCCCAGCGCGCGCCCTGGCTCTATCCACTGCTGATTGTGCTGGGGCTGGGCGTGGCGCTGTACCTGTCCTACGTCGAGACCCAGATGGTCGAGGCCGTCTGTGGACCGGTGGGCGACTGCAACACGGTGCAGAGCAGCCCCTACTCCCGCCTTTTCGGCGTGCTACCGGTGGGCGTGGTGGGCGCCGTGGGCTACGTGATCATCCTGGTGGCCTGGCTGGTCAGCCGGCGCGGCAGCGAGGCCCTGGCCCAGCTGGCGTCCATCGCCCTGTTCGTCTTCACTCTGTTCGGCGTGCTCTTCTCGCTCTACCTGACCTACCTGGAGCCCTTCGTGATCCGGGCGGTCTGCATCTGGTGCCTGACCTCGGCTGTGATCATCACGCTCTTGCTGTTGCTGAGCATCGAACCAGCCGTGCAGGCCATTGCGGCGACTGACGACGATGAATAACCTGACGTGCTGCCTGGCTTCTCCTGAAACGACGAGGAGGACTTCTGAGATGGCGTGCATTGCCGACACTGCGACGGAACTGGTAGCCCCCTCCATCGAGGAAGCTGCGCTGCAGCAGGCGGCATCCATCTTTCATACGCTGTCCCATCCCTGCCGGCTGCGCTTGCTAGTGGCGTTGGCCGGCGGGCAGGTCTGCGACGTCAACACCCTGGTCAGCCTGTGCGGCCGGCCGCAGCCCTACGTCTCGCAGCAACTGGCCGTCCTGCGCCAGGCTGGTCTGGTGACCGGCGATCCCAAAGGGCAGCGGGTGTGCTATCGCCTGGCCACCTGGCAGGTCGAGGCTATTTTGTACGCGGTGGGTATCTTGCCGCCGGCGCTGTGAGGAGCGGAGAGGAACCCAGGGGAGCTCGGTGGAACTTGAACGGCTCCGTGCCACCAGCTCCCTAAGCTCCCCCGGTCCCTTGATTTCCCGTCTTTTGTTGTGGTCAGATAGATGATGCAGCGATTCCACGATCTCCAGGGCGCCCCGCCCGGCTCTGGCGGCTGACTCGCAGCCAACCCGGCGGGACGCCTCGCGATCATTCAATGCACAATGTCTCTGACCACAACAGATTCTGGCTTTTTTGTTACGCAACGTCCATTGGGCCTTCACATTTCTGTCATAATGCAGGCATAGAATGAGGACACTGACGCATCAACACCGGCTTGCTCCGCTAGAGCAGCCGGCCGACACACCGATGGAGGTAATGATGAGCAAGAAAACAAAAACCCTGTTCAGCGCCAGCCTGGCCGCGCTGTTGTTGGTGGGTTTGCTGGCCGGCGCTGCGCTGGCTCAGGGGCAGATGCCCTGGCGCTCCGGCAGCAATTGGGGCCAAGGCATGATGGGCAACGGCAACTGGAGCCAATCTGCTCCGACTGACTGTGGTTCTGACATGATGGGCGGCGGCTTCTGGAATGGTGTCAGAGGTATGATGGGTCGTTTCGGCATGGGCATGATGGGTGGCCATGGCTGGGGTCCAGGCGCGATGGATCCCTCGCAGTGCCCGCTGTGGGGTCAGGCCAATCCCACGGGCCAGTCGTTGACTCTGGATGACGCCCAGGCGGTTGCCGGGCAATACCTGAGCGCTTACGGCAACACCGATTTGGAGATCGCCGAGATCATGCAGTTCAGCAACAACTTCTACGTCGAAGTTCACGAAGCGAGCACTGGCATTGGGGCCATGGAACTGCTGATCGATCCCGT
>JAJTXO010000570.1 GCA_021463315.1 Caldilineales bacterium
ACCGTGACCGACCACACCCTCACGCTGATCGTGCCCAACGCCCAGGAAGCCATCCCCCCCGTCTTCACCCAGGCCGACCGCCTCGGCTTCAAGATCCGCTCGGTGCAGATCGAGGAGCCGAACCTGGAGGCGGTGTTCCTACACCTGACAGGCCGCGCGCTGCGGGATTGACGGGGGAGGGGGACGGTAATCGGTAATCGGTAATCGGTAATCGGTCTCAGAACCGATCACCGATCACTGATCACCGCCCGCCGTTCACCGCCCACCGGGTTTCGATACGCTGGATTTGAGCGCCCTCATGCCAGCCGTGCGCCCTCAACCCGCTACTCAACCCACGTAAGCCACCGCCCACCATTCACCAATCTACCAATCTACCAATCTACCAATTCACCGATCCCGGAGCAACCACCATGACCAAACTTCTCACCATCGGCTGGAAAGACTTGAAAGTGATGTTTCGCGACCGGGCGGCGCTGATTTTGATGCTGGCGGCGCCCTTTGCGCTGACTCTGGGCATGGGCTTGATCACCGGCGCGTTCAGCCGCGGCGGCAGCAGCATCAGCAAGCTGCCCGTCGTCGTTGTCAACCAGGATGGTGGGCAACTGGGCAACGCGCTGGAGGATCTGTTGACTTCCGCGGACCTGGGCGACCTGCTGGCCGCGCAGGTGGAGACCGACGTGGCCGCGGCCCGCAGCGCGGTCGAGACAGACCAGATGGTGGCCGCGGTGCTCATCCCGGCCAACTTCACGGCCAGCGTCATTCCGGCTGAAGGCAGCAGCGCCCCGGCTGCCGCAGTCGCGATCGAAGTCTACAAGAATCCCGGCCGACCCATCAGCTCCAGCGTGGTCGAGTCCATCGTCCAGGGCTTTGTCGATCGGGTCGAGGCGGGCCGCGTTGGCGGGCAGGTGGCCATCGAGCAGTTGCTGCGCAGCGGGCTGATCGCGCCGCAGGAGGTGGCCCGCCTGGCGCAGCAGATCGGCCAGCAGCAGGCCAGCCTGGCCGCCGAGCCGCTGATCCGCGTGCAGCGCAGCGACATAGCCGCCAGCCAGAGCGCTGATTTCAACCCACTGCTGCTGCTGGCGCCCGGCATGGCGCTGGTTTTCCTGATGTTCACCGTCAGCCTGGGCAGCCGCAGCATTCTGGTGGAGCGCCGCGACGGCACCCTGGCCCGCATGTTGAGCACCGCCACCGGCGGCGGCTCGATCCTGATGGGCAAGATCAGCGGCGTCTACCTGGTGGGCGCGGCCCAGATGTTCATCCTGATCCTGGCCAGCGCGCTGCTCTTCCGGCTGCGCTGGGGCGACCCGCTGGGGGTGATCGCCCTGGTGCTGGCGGCTGTGGTCGGCGCGTCCGGCTGGGGCCTGCTGCTGGCGGCCGTGGCCAAGACGCCCAACCAGGTGGCCAACCTGGGCATGGCCATGATGCTGCTCTTCGGCGTCCTGGGCGGCAGCTTCTTCGGCGGCACGCTGAGCGGCGCGGCCGGCACGCTGGGCAAGATCACCCCCAACGCCTGGGCCATGGACGGCTTCACCACCCTGGCCCGCGGCGGCGACCTGGCCGATGTGACCACCGAGATCGCGGCGCTGCTGCTGATGGGCGCGCTGCTGCTGGCGCTCTCTGTCGTGCTCTTCGGCCGCAAAGGCTTCTTGCAGAGATAGTCGCGCACCGATCGCCAGGCGTCCCGCCGGGTTGGACCGAGTGCAGACGCCATTGAGGTCGTGCGCGTGCAAAGGTGACATCATGCACAGAATCTTGGGCATTGCCTGGAAAGACCTGTTGGTGCGTTTTGCCAACCCCATCGAATTGCTCTTCTTCATCGTCCTGCCGGTGCTCTTCATCTTCATCGTCTCCGGCTTCGCCAGCACTCAGGGCAACGGCGACAACCGGATCGTGGCGCTGGTGGTCAACCAGGATCGCGGCGCACTGAGCCAGGAGCTGATGCAGACGCTGGCCGACTCCACCAGCGTCCGGCCCGAGGTGCTGGACGCGGCCGATGCGGCCGAGCAGTTCAACAGCGGCGTCGCGCCGGCCCTGCTCACCATCCCGGCCGGCTTCGAGGCCAGCCTGCGCGCCGGCCAGCCGGTGGATCTGGACCTGCAGCTCGAGCCGACCAACGCCAACGGCCTGGCTGTCCAGCAGGCCATCCAGGCGGCCGCGACCCAGGTCAGCCAGGCGCTTTCCGCGGCCAGCGGCAGCGTTGCCGCGGCTGAGCAGGTGCGGCCCTTTGCCAGCGACGGCGAGCGCGCAGCCTATTTCGACGCCAGCCTGGCCGCGGCCCAAGGGCTGTCCGCCAGCGCGCCGGAGCGCCTGGCGGCTGTGGTGGGGTTCCAGGACGCGCAAGCCCAGTACAGCGGCGCCGTGCAGGGCACGGCCGGCCAGATGCTGGTCTGGGTCTTCATCCCCCTGCTGGGCACGGCTGGCATGATGGCCTACGAGCGGGCCACCGGCACCCTCAAGCGCCTGTTGACCACGCCCACCAGCACGGCCAGCTATCTGCTGGGCACGGTGGCCGGCCAGTACAGCGCCAGCATCGTGCAGATGTTGCTGCTGGTGGGCTTCGGCGCGCTGGTGATGAAGATCACCTGGGGGCCGCCGCTGGCAGTGATGGCGGTGCTGCTGGCCTTTGGCCTGTCGTCGGTGGCTATGGGGGTGATGCTGGGCGCGTTCGTCAAGACCGAGAGCCAGGCCAACGGGCTGAGCATCATGCTGGGCATGACCCTGGGGATGCTCAGCGGCTGTCTCTGGCCGCTGGAGCTCTTCCCGCCCACCATGCAGACTATCGCCCACGTGCTGCCCATGACCTGGGCTATGCAGGCGCTGACCGGCCTGGCCGCGCGCGGCCAGGATTTCGTCAGCATCTTGCCGGCCATCGGCTACATGCTGGCCTCGGCTGTGGTGTTCTTCCTGATCGGCGTGTGGAGGTTTCGCTACGAGTGAGACGGTCGATCAGTACTCTGTAAGACAAGTTCCTACGCATTGTCATCCTGAGGCTCGGCGAAGGATCCCCGGTTCAGCACAACGGAGACCCTTCGCCGAGCCTCAGGGTGACAGTACGCAAGAATTTCCTCTACGATGTATTGAATCTCGACCAGCGATTCCAAATATGACCTGGTTGGGTTCAAATTCGGTTGGCTGGCCCAGGAGTTCGACTTTTCCGAGAAGTCGAACTCCTGGGCTGTGTAATATCTTCTTGACAAAATGTAAAGTTTCATTTACAATTGCAGATGTCTCGGTGAAGAGCTGCTGCGGGGCTCGGTCGGAGACCGGCCCCAGCGAGGCCCGCGGGCGGCTCGGTCGGAGACCGGCCCGAGCGGTGTGTGCAGCGGGCTCGGTCGGAGACCGGCCCGAGCGGTGTGTGCAGCGGGCTCGGTCGGAGACCGGCCCG
>JAJTXO010000571.1 GCA_021463315.1 Caldilineales bacterium
TGCCCGACAGCTTGACGCCGCGCTCGAAGTCGAGGATGCCCAGCGCCTCGCCGATCTCCCAGTGGGGCAGGGGCTGAAAGTCGAACGGGCGCGGCTGGCCCCAGGTGCGCACCACCACGTTTTCGCTGTCGTCCTTGCCCACCGGCACAAAGGGGAGCGGCAGGTTGGGGATGCGGCTCATGGCGTCGAACAGCTCCTGATCGACGACCTTGAGCCGCGCGTCCAGCCCCTGGATCTGGTCGCCCACCTGCGCCATCTCGCTCTTCAGCGCGTCGGCCTCGGCGCGTGCGCCCTCGCGCATCAACTGGCCCACGCGCTTGCTCTCGACGTTGCGCAGCGCCTTGAGCTCCTCCACCTGGGCCAGCAGCTTGCGGCGTTCCTCGTCCAGCGCCAGCGCCTGGTCGACCGGCGCGCTGGGGTCTTGCAACGCCTGCATCTGTTGCCTGACGAACTCCGGGTTCTCGCGGATGATTTTGATGTCCAGCATAGTCAGTGCCTCCAAGAGATGAGACCGATCCTCAGTCAAATTCGATCTTGCGATTGCGCATGGCCACGCTTTGCGCCAGGCCGATGCCGATCATCAGCGTCAACAGCGAGCTGCCGCCGTAGCTGATGAAGGGCAGCGTGATGCCGGTCACGGGCAGCAGCCCCAGATTCATGCCGATGCTGACGATCGCCTGGAACATGATCATGGCGATCACTCCCGTCACCAGCAGCCGGCCAAATTGGTCCCTCGCCTGGTCGGCGATGGTGATCAGACGCCACAGCACGATGATCTGCAACAGGATCAACACCACTGCGCCGACAAAGCCCAGCTCTTCCGCCACCACGCTGAAGATGAAGTCGGCATAGCGCACGCGCAGGAAGTGGAGCTGGCTTTGGCTGCCCTCGCCGAAGCCTTTGCCCAGCACCCCGCCGTTGCCGATGCTGATCAGCGCCTGGGCGATGTTGAAGCTGGCGTCGGGATCGCTGGCCGGGTCCAGGAAGATGTCGATGCGCTGCTTCATGTAGCCCTCGAGGTTGGCGTAGATCAGCGGCAACGCCAACAGCCCGGCCGCGGCCGTGCCCACGATGTAGCCCCAGGGCAGATCGGCCACGAAGAGCATGATCACGCCGATCACCAGCAGCACGATGGCGTTGCCCAGGTCCGGCTGCATGTAGATCAGCGCGGCTGGCAACGCCATCAACACGAACGCGCCCAGCACCCATTGCGGCTTGCCCAGGCGTTCGTGCCGGCTGGCCAGATATTGGGCGAAGACGATAGCGAAGAGCACCTTGCTGAACTCGGCCGGCTGAATGAAGACCACGCCAGCGTCGAACCAGCCGGCCGCTCCGCCGCGCACCTGCCCCACCAGCGCCACCGCGCCCAACGCGCCCAGCACGGCCACATAGACTGGCCATTGCAGGCTGGTCAGCAGTCGATAGTCGAAGGCCGCCACCGCCAGCAGCAAAACCAGCCCGATCAGACCGTAGATGGCCTGGCGCAGGGGATAGTCTTCGTAGTTCTTCACCCCCAGCGTCGCGCTGTAGACCATGGCAATGCCAAACATCAGCATCACCAATGTTGCGCCCAGCAGCACGAAGTCGAAACGACGCCAGTTGAGCCGCATCATTCACCTTCTTCGACGGTCACGCTGAGCGGCATCGTGTCCGTGATCAACGCTTCGATCCCCGGCAGGCTTTCAGTCGAGGTGATCGCCTCGCCGGGCGCGAGCTCCAGCGGCTGCGGCGGGTTCTTCAGATCGAAGTAGCCGCGCAGAATCTCCTGGGCCACCGGCAGCGCCGCGGCCGAGCCTTCGCCGCCATTGTAGAGAAAGACCACCAGGGCAATCTCCGGATCCTCGTAGGGTGCAAAGGCGGTGAACCAGGCGTGGGTCGGCAGCCGGTTGTTGGCCTTGGGCGGAATGTCCGGGTCATAGAACTCGGCGGTGCCGGTCTTGCCGGCCACCGTGACGCCGGGCACCGAGAGCGCTTTGCCAGTGCCGTTGGCCGAGTTGATCACGCTCCACATACCTTCGCTCACGATGTTGATCATCTCCGGATCCACCGGCAGAGTCCGAATCAGCTCCGGCTGAAATTCCTCAATCACGTTGCCTTCGGTGTCTACGATTCGCTGCACCAGTTGCGGACGATAGAGCGCGCCGCCGTTGGCGATGGTCGCGGTGGCATTGAGCATCTGCATCGGGGTCACCAGCAGCGCACCCTGGCCGATGGACATGTTGTAGGTGTCGCCGGCCGACCAGGTTTCGGCGTAGGTCAGACGCTTCCAGCGCGGCGTGGGCACCAGGCCGGGATTCTCGCCTGGCAGATCGATGCCCGTGGTGTCGCCGAAGCCGAAGATGCGGGTATAGTCCACCAGCTTGTCGATGCCCAGCCCCTCGAAGGTCTTGCGATAGCCGCCTGAGATCTGATAGAAGAAGACATCGCAGGAAACCGCCATGGCCTCGCGCACGTTGATGCGGTAATGGCCCGAGCCGTAGGTGTGGATCCAGCAGTAGAAGGGCTGGGCATAGCGCGCGTCGTCGGGGAAGAAGCGGTTGTCCACGTAGATGATGCCATCCACGCGGCCATCGAAGCTGTCGCCCATGCGCGTGTTCTCGTCGATCACCCCTTCCTGCAGCGCGGCGCTGGCCGTGACGATCTTGAACACCGAGCCAGGCGGATAGAGCGCGCTGATGGCATGGTTGAGCAGCGGCAGACGCTTGTCCTCGGTCAGCGCCTGGTATTCCCGGGCGGTGATGCCGCGCGCAAACAGGTTGTTGTCGTAGGTGGGGACTGAGACGAGCGCGTAGACCTCGCCCGTCTTCGGGCTCATGACCACGGCGGCGGCAACCTTCGCATCGCCGAGGGAGTCTTCGAGCAACTCAGCAACGTACTGCTGGAGGTCCAGGTCGAGGGAGAGCCGCAGGCTGTTCCCGGGCGTGGCGTTGCGGGTCATCAAGACGTTGAGGAGATTGCCGTGGGCGTCCTGCTCATTGGCCGAGAAGCCGATCTCCCCTCGCAGCTCCTCTTCATAGCGTGATTCCACGCCTGCCTTGCCCACAGGCTCGTTGAAGGCGTACCCCTTTTCGCGGAGGAGCTTCGCCTCCTCGGCGGTCTGCGGGCCGATGTAGCCGAGAACGTGTGCGAAGGCCTCGCCGCCGATGTAGTCGCGGCCGGGGACTATCCTCAGGGAGAGGCCCGGCATATCGGTGGATGCCTCTTCGAGCACGAGGGCTTCTTCGCGCGAGAGGTGCGATTTCATGACGATGTCCTGCCCCGGGCGGCTGTTCTTCTCGGCTTCGGCAACGCGAGTCTGCGAATCGAGAACGGGGACGCCGAGGTTGTTTTCCAGCCAGAGGTAGATGCGGTAGCGGTCGTCCTGCTTCTCGGGCAGGAATTCCGG
>JAJTXO010000572.1 GCA_021463315.1 Caldilineales bacterium
TATTCTCAACCTCGCATCCCCACCCACGCATCGCTCCCTTCCGGGTTACGAGTTACTCGTTACTCGTTATTCTCCACCTCGCATCCCCACCCACGCATCGCTCCCTTCCGGGTTACGAGCTACTCGTTACTCGTTATTCTCAACCTTGCATACCCACCTACACATCGCTCTTCCGGGTTACGAGTTACGAGTTACGAGTTACGACCCCTCATGAGCACCTCAATGTCCACCACCGTAACCCAACTCCTGCCGCTGCCGGCGCGGGAAGTGCCGCTGCACGGGCTGTATCTTGGCCATGACGTGCGGCGGCTGGCGGCTGAGCAGGGACGACCTTTCGTCTATGCTAACTTCGTGGCCAGCCTGGATGGCCGCATCGCCGTGCCGGGGCCGACCGGTTCGGGACAGATTGTGCCTAAGCAGATTGCCAACCCACGCGACTGGCGCCTGTTCCAGGAGCTGGCCGCGCAGGCCGATGTGGTGATCAGCAGTGGCCGCTATCTGCGCGACTATGCCAGCGGCCACGCGCAGGAGATCCTGCGGGCTCACGACGATCCGCAGTTCGCCGATCTGGCCGCCTGGCGGGCCGAGCGGGGTCTGCCACCTCAGCCCGACATCGCTGTGATCAGCGCCAGCCTGGATTTCCCCATCCCTCAGGCGCTGCTGGCCGGCGGCCGGCGAGTGATCATCCTCACCACCGAGCAGGCAGACCGGCAACGGATGCGCGATCTGGCGGCCAGCGCAGGGCAGGTGATCCCCGTGGGGCAGGCCAGCGTCGCCGGCGATCGGCTCGTAGAGGCCCTGGCTGGGCTGGGCTATGGGGCGATCTACTCGGGCGCCGGGCCCAAGGTGCTGCACCTGCTGCTGGCCGCCGGCGTGCTGGATCGGCTCTATCTGACCCTGGCCAGCCGGCTGCTGGGGGGCGATCCCTTCTCCACCATCGTCGAAGGGCCGCTGCTGACGCCGGCCGCGGACATGCGTCTGCACACGGCCTGTTTCGACAGCGCCGGGCTGGACGGCCTGGGCCAACTGTTTCTATCCTATGACAGCGCTGAGCAGGGCAGCAGCCGGTAGCGTCGGTGAACACCGCGCCGCAGACGCTCGTGCAATCTGGCACGTCGCACGCATCCATCGCTGCTGATCCGATTCCATCGAGGTGAGCTATGAAACGTCCACTGTTTGCTTTGCTGATCGTTGCCCTGCTGGTCAGCGCCCTGGTTGCGCCGGTAGCGGCCTCCCCCGACCATCAGACCGTCAGCTATGTGGTCAGGCCAAACGACACCCTGGCCAGCATCGCCCGCCAGTTCTGCACCACCTGGCAGGAGATCTACCACATCAACCGGGCGGTGATCGGTCCCAACCCCAACGTGCTGCGCTCGGGCACGGTGTTGCAGGTGCCCAACCGCTGCGGCGGACAGCCGCCCGCGCCAGGCGGCTGCAACCTGGGGCCGATACCCCACGCCATGGGGCCGCTGAACGGCAACATCTACACCGTGGTGGCGGGAGACACCCTCTTTTCCATTGCCCGCCGCTTCTGCACCACCACCCAGCAGCTTGCCAGCGCCAACGGCATCCCACAGCCCGCGCGCATCTTCGTGGGGCAGCGTCTGGCCGTGCCGGTGGGGACGACAACGCCTACGCCCCAGCCGCCTCAGCCGCAGCGCTTTCTCACCATGAGCTTCCCCACCAACGGCGCGGTGCTGAGCTCCCCCTGGACAGCGACGGGCACGGGCGGCGGCCTGTTCGAGGGCAATGTGGTGGTCACCGCGTTCACCAACGCGGGCGTGCAGATCGCCCAGCAGGCGACCATCCTGCAGGGCGCCAACGTGGGCACGGGCGGCGCGGGCAACTGGTCCGCCACGCTGACCACCAACGTGGCCGCGGGCACCGCGGGCTATGTGATCGCCTCCTCGCCCCAATCCAACGTGGCGCCGGTGCGGGTCAATGTGACCTATGGCCAGCCGCCAGCCAGCGCATCGATTGCCATCACCAGCCCATCGGCCAACACCCTGCTGCCGCGCACCTTCCAGGTGTTTGGCACAGCCAGCGGCGTGCAGCCGGGCGCGGTGGTGGTGCAGGCGCTCAGCCAGGATGGCTCGGTGCTGTGGGCCGAGACCTCCGTGGCAGTGCCGGGCGGCGTTGGCTCCTGGGCGGCCACGCTGACGGTGAACACGGTTGGCAACGGCCAGATCGTCGCCTTTTGGACCCAGAACGTCAGCGTGCGCACCAGCAGCGTCCCCGTGCGCTTCAGCGGAAGCTAGCCTCAGTACTTCACGATTGTTGTCTCACGCAAAGGCGCAAAGACCGCAAAGGGCAGAAATTCTTGGCGTTTTTGGCGGCTTTGCGTGAGAATCGTGAACTACTGAGCCTGTTTTATCTCATATCGACCATGACCAACAATCCAACTTTCACCGTCGAGCCGCTGGCGCAGCGGCCTGCGATGCCGGACTACGGCATCAGCAGCGACCCCGCTGGGCTGCTGCCCTGGAGCTTCGCCGACCAACAGTTGGCCGCGGCGCGCAACTACTGGATCGTCACTACCCGGCCGGATGGCCGGCCGCACGCCGCGCCGGTGTGGGGCGTTTGGCTGGAGGGAGTGCTCTACTTCGGCACCGGCGGCAGCTCGGTCAAGGCGCGCAATCTGGCAGCCAATCCCGCCCTGCTGGTGCATCTGGAGAGCGGCGACGATGTGGTGATTCTGGAGGGGAAGGCGCAGTGGCTGACCGAGGTGGACCCGGCGCTGTGGCAGCGCGTCGCCGATCAGTACGACGCCAAATATCCAGGCTTTCGCCCCGATCCACCGTCAGCCCAGGGGCCGTTCGTGGCGCTGCGGCCACAGACCGCGCTGGGCTGGCTAGAGAGGGATTTCCCGCGCAGCGCCACCCGCTGGAGCTTGGCTCCATGACCCGTGCAGCGCGCCGCGGGCTGGAAGCCACGGCCCGTGGCAGGTCTCACGTCTGGAATGTTTCGCATGGATGAGTTCCCTGCAAAAACAATCCAAAGGGCGTCTCGCCCGGCCATACCCGGCGCGACGCCTCGCTGATCGACTTATACCAGAGGAGTCGTGGATCTTACTGGTCTAGCCGGCGGCCTGGGCCAGGGCGCGCCGGCTGAGCACATGGGCCATCTCGCGCCGGTAATCGCGGCTGCCCTGCCAGTCGGAGAGCAGCTCCCCAGCTTGCAGCGCGGCCTCCAACGCGGCATCCACATCGTCGCCGGCCGCCAGAGTCAGCACCAGCGGCCGCGCGGCCGCCCCGCCCACGGCCAACCGCCGCTCATGGCCATCGACCACGGCCACGGCCGCCACAATCGGCCGATCGCTGGGGGTGCGGGCCACCACGGCCAGGCCGCCGGTCGCCGCGGCGGGCCAGGGCGCCATGACCG
>JAJTXO010000573.1 GCA_021463315.1 Caldilineales bacterium
CGGCTATTTTCAGGCCCGAGCGGCTATTTTTAGGCCCGAGCGGCTATTGGCAGTTCAGCAAGGAGAACCTATGGCGACATTGAAACAATCGGGCGGCGAAAGCAAGCTGTGGCTGGCGCTGCTGATCGTGACAGCCCTGCTGGTGACTGTGGCGGTGTACCTGGCGATTGCCTGGGCGCCCACCGCGCTGAATCTGGCCACCGAGGCGGAGCAGTACGCACAGCGTATCTTCTACTTCCACGTGGCCGCGGGCTGGGTGGGCTATGTGGCCTTCGGCGTGACGGCTGTGGCCGGCATCCTCTATCTGCTCAAGCGCCAGCGCCGTTGGGATCATGTGGCCGTGTCGTCGGCCGAGATCGGCGTGGTTTTCACCGCCACCAACCTGGTCAGCGGCGCGGTGTGGGCGCGGCCCACCTGGGGCACCTGGTGGTCGTGGGACGATCCGCGCTTGACCCTGGCAGCCATCGTGTTGCTGGTCTACATCGCCTATCTGATGCTGCGCAACGCCATCGACGATCCCGAGCGGCGCGCCCGGCTGTCGGCTATCTACGGCATCGTCGGCTTCCTCAGCGTGCCGTTGTCCTTCATCTCGGTGCGCATCTGGCGCACCATTCACCCGGCGGTGATCGGCACCGGCAGCGAGACCTCGCAGGGCGGCTTCGACATGAGCGGCGACATGGTGACGGTGTTGCTCTTCTCGATCTTCACCTTCAGCCTGCTCTACGTGGTGCTGCTGCACTATCGGCTGCGGCTGGAAACGCTGCGCGAACAGGTCGAGGATATCAAGGTTCAGGCGTTGGCGGAAGGTTGAGGCGATGCGTGACGAGTAACTCGTAACCCGCACCCGGAATGGAGCGGTATGTGTGAGAAGATGTTGAGCTTGCACGTAACGAGTAACTCGTAACCCGGAATCGCGGGATGCTTTTCTGGTTGTGAATTATGTGCGCAGGGCAGCTTAGCATCTGAGCGCATTCGTAGGACGATTTTCCAAATCGTCCGTCGGCGCACCTCAACCCGCTACATGTCGTCAAGCTCAGTACCTCGCAAAAAATGCAACTGCGCATCGGTGCCCGGCACTTGTTACGAGCACAAGTTACTCGATACGGATAGCCCTCACCCATCATCTCCACACATCCATCCCGCAATTCCGGGTTACGCATTACTCGTTACTCGTTACGACATCACATCCGGCTTCTCACAAGGAGAAACACCATGATCTATCTGGTTTTGGGCATGATGATTTTCTGGCTCGCCACTTTTGGCTTCGTGTGGAGCATCTCCCGCCGCCAGCACAAGCTGGAGCAGGAGGTGGCCGTGCTGCAAGAGGTGGTCGAGAAGCCGGCCAACGCGGCCTAGGCGGCGCAGCGGACGCCCCATGGTGATCGAGTGAACTTTCAAGATATCAGCCTGTTGCTGGCGGTGTTGTTTGGCCTGGTGTCGTTCTTTTCCCCCTGCGTGCTGCCGCTGGTGCCTGTCTATCTGGGCTATCTGACCGGCGCCACGGTGGCGGGCGCGGACGCGCAGGGCAAAGTCAGCCGCTGGTTCACCTTCTCGCACGCCGTGGCCCTGGTGGCCGGCTTCACGCTGGTCTTCGTGGCGCTGGGCGCGCTGGGCGGCGCGCTGGGCATGCTGCTCAGCCGCGCCACGCCGGTGATCACCCGCGTCGGCGGCGTGATGCTGGTGGTCTTTGGCCTGCGCATTGCCCACATCCAGTGGCGCAAGCAGGGCTGGGCGCTGCTGGCTGTGGCGTTGGCGCTGCTGGCCTACGTGGTCAACGTGCGCGAGACCCCGGTCAACCGCATCGTGCAGGCGGTGATGTTTGCCCTGATTGGCCTGGCGGGCTACGGCTGGACGGTGCCGGTGCATGTGGCTCTGGGCGTGGCGGCTGGCCTGCTGAACTTCGTCGCGGTCTGGGAAGGGAGCGGCGCGCTGCTGGGCCTGGTGGAGCTGGGCGGCTTCACTCCCACGATCATGGCGCTGGCCGAGAGCGCGCTGATCGCTCTGCTGGTGGCCTGGGCCAGCCGCACCAACCTGTTCTACATGGAGAAGCGCTTCGAGCTGGGCCAGGAGCGCGGCCGCGGCCATGTGACCTCCTTCCTGACCGGCATCGTCTTCGCGGCCGGCTGGACCCCTTGCGTGGGGCCGATCCTGGCCAGCATCCTGGCCATGGCCGCCGTTGAGCAGAGCATCGGCCGCGGCGCGCTGCTGCTTTTCTTCTATTCGCTGGGTTTGGCCGTGCCCTTCCTGATCGCTGGCCTGATTTTCAACCAACTGGGCCGCTTTTTGCCCCGGATCAATCGTCATCTGCCGACCATCAGCCTGGTCAGCGGTCTGCTGCTGGTAGTGGTGGGTGTGGTGATCTACACCGGCGGCCTGCAGTTGATGGCGACGGTGGTGCCGCAGGTGGAGTTGGAGACCTGGCTGCTGGGCGTGCTGGGCATGGAGCGCTGAGGCGTCGGATTATGAGCGACTACACATCCCAGGACTGTCAGTCTTTCTGCAAGACTGACAGTCCTGCACGGCTCGCACTGGTGCTGGCGTTGCTGGCCCTGGCCCTGCTGACTGCCGGCTGCCGTGCGGCAGCCAATCCAGCGGTGGTGGCCACCGGGCTGCCCAACCTGGCCGAGGCCACCACGCGCGGCATCGACAACAGCGAGCGCGGCCTGGAACGGGGCCAGTTGGCCCCCGATTTCGCGGTGCAGTTCGCCGACGGCCGAGAATCCCGGCTGAGCGATTGGCAAGGCCAGCCGGTGGTGCTCAATTTCTGGGCCACCTGGTGCGCGCCTTGCCGGGATGAGATGCCGGAGTTCGTGGAGGTCTACGACGAGCGCCAGGAGGAGGGACTGATGATCGTGGGCATCAACGCCCAGGAGTCGGCCGATCAGGCCGCCGCGTTCATGCAGCAGTACGGCATCACCTTCCCGGTGGCGCTGGACAGCCGCGGCGAGGTGCAGCAGCTCTACAACGTGCGCGGCCTGCCGACCACGGTGTTCATCGACCGCGAGGGGCGCATCGTCCAGCGCTGGCCCGGCCGGCTGGATCGGCGCGGCCTTCATGGCCGGCACCATCCTCGTCTACGCGACGATCGGCTTCTTCACCCGCACCTCCAACGAGAGCGAGTACTACGTCGCGGGCAGGCGCGTCCCGGCGCTCTACAACGGCATGGCCACGGCCGCCGACTGGATGTCGGTGGCCTCCTTCATCGGCACCGCGGGCGTGCTCTACCTGCAGGGTTTCGGCGGTCTGGCCTACATCATCGGCTGGACCGGCGGCTACTGCCTGCTGGCGCTGCTGCTGGCGCCCTACCTGCGGCGGCTGCCGGTGTACACGGTGGCCGACTTCCTCGGCCAGCGCTACGGCGGCGTGGCGCCGCGGCT
>JAJTXO010000574.1 GCA_021463315.1 Caldilineales bacterium
CTCCGGTCTCGATACGGCTGGAGGAACCAGCCTACTCGACCTGCGCTAGCCGGCTCGGTCCTGGCCAACCAGATTCAAACACACCCGTTTGATTTACAGGGCGCGACGCCATCTGTTCCGCTCTCCCACGCCGCGCCGGCCGACAGGGCGGGTCCACCGCTGCAGGCCCCACTCTGGACTTGCCCGCGCATCGCGGGTATAATGCGCCCTAACTTGCACTTCTGGAGGCAGCAACTTTGGAGATCAACTGGTACGGACACGCGTGTTTCAGGCTCAAAGACCGCAACCTGACCATCGTCTGTGATCCTTATGACAAGAGCATCGGCTTGACGCTGCCGCGCCTGAAAGCAGACGTGGTGACTGTCAGCCACGACGCACCGGGCCACAGCTTCACCGAAGCAGTGAAGGAGTACCGCAAGGTCTTCTCGGGGCCAGGTGAGTATGAAGTGGAGGGTGTCTTTATCACCGGCATTGCCACCTCCCACGGCAAGAACAGCGCGGGCATAGCCGATCCCAACACCGTCTTCATCTTCGAGTTCCCCGAAATGACCATAGCCCATCTGGGCGATCTGGGCCACGTGCTCACCGAGTCGCAGGTGGAAGCCTTGCCCAACATCGACGTGCTGTTGATTCCGGTGGGAGGCCGCCACACGCTGGATGCGGCCATGGCCGCCGAGGTCATCGGCATCGTCGAGCCGCGCATCGTGATCCCCATGCACTATCGCATGGAGGGCACGGCCGAACACCTGGAGCCGCTGGACCGCTTCCTGAAGGAGATGGGCGTGCCCGCGCCAGAGCCGGTGGCGGCCCTGCGTATCACCAAGGGCCAACTGCCCGAGGAAACCCAGGTCATCGTGATGGATGTGAAATGAACATGCTATCAGCGCCGCGTCAGCTCGCCGCACGCCGCCAACCGCGGCCGATCCTGCTCTGGGTGCTGCTGGCCGTGCTTCTACTGGCTGCGTGTGGCGGCGGCCAGCCGGCCGCGCCCACGACGCCAGCCGCATCGTCCTCCCAGGCCGCGCCCACTGCCCAGCTTTCCGCACGAGAACACTTTGAGCAGGGCAACGCGCTCTATGAGCAGGGCGACCTGCAGGCCGCGGTGGAGGCCTATCGCCAGGCCGCCGCGCTGGACGAACAGAACGCCGGCTACTGGCACAACCTGGGCGTGGCATACTACGCGATGGATGCGCTGGAGGACGCGCGGGCGAGCTTTCAGCGCGGGCTGGCGCTGGCGCCGGACGATGCCCAGTTGAACTACCTGATGGGCGTGGTGTCGATCCAGTTCGGCGCGCTGGAGGAGGCAGAGAGCTACCTGACGCGCGCCAACCAGCTCAGCCCCACGCTGCCGGAGCCCTACTTTGGTCTGGGCGTGCTGTACCGGCTGCGGGGCCAGCCAGAGCAGGCGATCCGCGCCTTCGAGACCTTCCTGGAGCTGGGGCCGGGCCAGGATCCCGCGGCCACAGGCGCGGCCGAAGCAGAGCTGGAAGCGCTGCGCGCCGGCGCGGCCCCTTGAAATCGCTGAAACAGAGGCTACCCCCTATTGAAACTGACCTACCACAAAACTACCCTGGCTAACGGGCTGCGCGTGCTGAGCTCCACCTTGCCCCACACCTATTCGGTAGGTGTGGGGTTCTACATTTCCATCGGCTCCCGCTACGAGCAGCCGGCCGCGGCCGGCGCCGCCCACTTCATCGAGCACATGCTGTTCAAGGGCACCGCGCGCCGGCCGGCTCCGCAGGCCATCGCCCTGGAGATCGAAGGACACGGCGGGCTGTTCAATGCCAGCACCGGGCAGGAGATGACGGTGCTCTGGGCCAAGATGCAACAGGCCCATCTGCCGCTGGCGCTGGATGTGCTGGCGGACATGCTGCGCCACAGCCTGCTGGCTCCTGATGAGGTGGAAAAAGAACGCCGGGTCATCCTGGAAGAGATCAGCTCGTCGCAGGATATCCCCGAGGAGCTGGTCAGCCTGGCGCTGCACCAGGTGACCTGGCCGGGCCATCCCCTGGGCTGGGATGTGGCCGGCACGCCCGACAGCGTCCAGAGTCTGAGCCAGGAGAGCCTGAGCCAGTTCCTGTTGCGCCACTATGGCCCGCACAACACGGTGATCAGCGTGGCCGGCGACGTGGACCATGGCCAGGTGGTGGAGCTGGCTGACCGCCTGTTGGGCGATTGGCAAGGCGCGGCCGCGCCAAGCTATCTGGCCGCGCCAGACAACCACGCAGGGCCGCAGGTGGCCTTGATCAACAAGAAGGTGGAGCAGACCCACCTGGCGCTGCACCTGCCGGGTCTGCCGCGCGATCATGGCGACCGCTTCGCGCTGAACCTGTTGAACGTCATTCTGGGCGAAGGCATGAGCTCCCGCCTCTTTCTGGAGATTCGTGAGCGGCTGGGGCTGGCCTATGCCGTCGATTCCTACATCAGCCAGTTGGCTGACACCGGCGTCACCGGCGTCTACGCGGCCGTAGCCCCCGAGCGCGCGCTGGAGGCGCTGAGCGCCATTCTGGCCCAGCTCCAGCGGCTGTGCGATGAGGTGGTGGACGAGGCGACCCTGCACAGCGCCAAGGAATTCGTCAAGGGGCGGCTGCTGCTGGGCCTGGAGGACACCATGGCCGTCTCAGGCTGGTTTGGCCGGCAAGAGGCGCTGACCCGCGAGGCGCTCAGCGTGGAACAGGTCATCGGGCAGGTGATGGCCGTCGACGCGGCCACGCTGCAGCGGGTGGCGCGGCAGCTCTTCCAGTCGGGCCACAATCAACTGGCCATTGTCGGCCCGCATCGCCGCCGCGACGAGGCGCGCTTCAAGGCGCTGCTAACCAACGGACTGTTGGCGCACTGAGCGGCCTCCCCGCTTCCCAGATCGCCGCGCTATTCCAGGTGGGGTGGTTTTTGCAGACGCTGGAACAGCCGCCGCGTTGCTTTCACCGGCTGCACGCGCGTCTGCAGCCAGGCGCGCCGCAGCAACGGCTGCAGGTCGCCCCAGGTCAGCAGCGCCTCCTCCCATTGGCGCTGGTCAGCCTCGTGCGGGCTGTAGAGATCTTCCACGTAGAGATCGGTGATCGACTGGATGGCCGCGCGGCCATCGGGCACCGCGGTTCCCAAGGCCGCGGCCTGCTCATGGGGCGTTTGGCTGGAGAGCAGCGGCAAATGCAGACGGTGCGCCCACTGCATCAGCCAGCCGTAGAGATTGGCGGTGAACTGAGGATCCAGCAACGCCCGCTCTCGAGCACGGACGCTGCTGGTAGGCTGGCGGCCGCGCCAAACCAGCACGGCCGCCAGCAGAGCCAGCCCCAACAACACTGCCACCCACCAGAGCGAGCGCGGGCCGGCCTCGCCAGTCAGCAGCTCATTCGCACCCGTGTTGGGCGTGGAGCC
>JAJTXO010000575.1 GCA_021463315.1 Caldilineales bacterium
ACTTCCGAAGTCTGCGCAGGTTTGTCCATAACGGGATAACAGTCCATAAGACTTCGGAAGTCTTCCCCCTCTATTGAGATGATACACACCACGTTTCGTGAAGAACAGCGCTTCCGCAAACTCTGGATCTGGGCGCTGATCCTGTTCATCGCCGCGCTGCAATGGTGGGGCTGGGTCCAGCAGATCCTGCTGGGCCAGCCCTTCGGCGACAATCCAGGACCCGACTGGCTGATGTGGCTGTTGCTGGTAGCGTTCGGCATCGCCTTTCCCATCTTCTTCGTCGTTCTCCGCCTGGTGGTCGAGGTCAACGAGCAGGGCGTGCTGGTGCGCTTCATCCCGCTGAGCAAGCGCCTGATCCCGTTCGACGAGATCGAGCATTGCGAGGCGACCATCTATCAGCCGCTGCGCGACTATGGCGGCTGGGGCCTTCGCGGCCTGGGCAACAACCGGGCCTTCAACGTCAGCGGCAACCAGGGCGTGCGTTTGCATCTGCGCAACGGCGATGTGGTGCTGATCGGCTCGCAGCGCGCGGCCGATCTGGCGCTGGCCATCGACAGCCACCTGCGTCGCTGAGACTCGGTTCCGGCCGATCGAGCCGGCGAAGCCGTATCGAAACCCCGCCTACGGAAGTCGTATGAACAAGACGTTGCGCTGCCGCGTGTAAGTCGTGCAGTCAAGCACCTTCGGAAACAAGGAGATATCCCAACAATGCGTAGAACCCTACCCACGAAAGCCATGGCCTTGCTGAGTCTGCTGGTGATAGCCAGCATGATCATCAGCGCCTGTGTCATTCCCACGCCCGCGCCCGCGCCTGAGCCGGCGCCCCAGGACGCGGAGGTGGCGCCGGCCCCGCCGGCTGAGGGCGAGACTCTCACCCTCTACGTCGGCCCCAACCTGGCGCCCTGCATGGGCGTGGCGCCGCAGACCTGTATGCTGGTCAAAGAGGATCCGGCGGGCGAATACCTGCTGTTCTACAGCCGGATCGATGGCTTTGAGTTCGAGCCTGGCTTCGAGTACGAGCTGCTGGTCAACCGGCAGACCGTGCCCAACCCGCCCGCCGATGCCTCATCCTTCCGCTGGACGCTGATCGAAGTGGTCAGCCAGACCCCGGTGGAGCCCACGGCCGAGCTGGAAGGCACGACCTGGCAGTTGATCGCCTTGCTGGATGAGAACGGCATGTTGACCATGCCGCGCGCCGAGGCCAACATCACCCTGCAAGAGGGCGAGGCCAGCGGCCAGGGCGGCTGCAACATGTTCTTCGCGCCCTACACGCTGGAGGGCGGCCAGCTTTCCTTCGGGCCGGCTGGCAGCACCATGATGGCCTGCGAAGAGCCGGCCATGCGCCAGGAGCAGGCCTTCCTCGCCAACCTGGAAAAGATCGCATCCTATCAGATCGTCGCCAACCAACTGCACATGGCTGACGCCGACGGCGCGGTGCTGCTGGCCTTCCAGCCGCAGGTGCAGACCCCGCTGACCGGCACGCTGTGGCAGGTGATGACCGTCAACAACGGCCAGGAGGCTGTGACCGGTGTGATCAGCGGCACGCAGTTGACCGCCACCTTCCAGGAAGATGGCACGGTGTTCGGCTCGGCCGGCTGCAACAACTTCAGCGGCGGCTATACCGTCGAGGGCGACCAGATTCAGATCGGCCCGCTGGCCATGACCATGATGTTCTGCCCTGAACCAGAGGGTGTGATGGATCAAGAGATGGCCTTTGGCGCGGCGCTGGAATCGGCCGCTACCTTCTCGATTCAAGGCGATAGCCTGGAGCTGCGCACGGCCGACGGCGCGCTGGCCGTCGGTTTCACGGCCGCCAGCCCCGTGGCTGCTGAGCCGACCGAGGCTGAATTCGCCTTGGAAGGGCCGATCTGGCAGCTCACCAGCTTCCTGGATGCCAGCGGCGCCCAGGCCGCGGCCGCGGTCGAGGCGACCATTCGCTTGGAAGAAGGCCGGGCCAGCGGCAACGCCAGTTGCAACCGTTTCTTCACGGCCTACGTGGTGGAGGGCAGCCAGCTCTCCTTCGACCAGGCCGGCAGCACCATGATGGCCTGCCCAGAGCCGATGATGAGCCAGGAGCAGGCGTTCCTGACCAATCTCGGCCTGGTGGCCTCCTATGAGATCGCCGGCGCGCAGTTGACCCTGCTGGACGCCGACGGCGTGGCCGTCCTCACCTTCGAGGTGCAGGTTCCCCTCCCGCTGGCCGGCACCCTCTGGCAGGCCACCGGCTACAACAATGGCCGCGGCGGCGTGACCAGCCTGGTGATCGGCACTGAGATCACCGCCACCTTCAACGAAGATGGCACGCTGTCTGGCTCGGCCGGCTGCAACAACTACACCGCCACCTACGCCGCGGACGATCAGCAGATCACCATCACCCCTGTGGCCACCACCATGATGCTCTGCCCCGAGCCGGAGGGGATCATGGAGCAGGAGGCGGAGTTCATCGCCGCGCTGGCGACGGCCGCCACCTACTCCATCGAGGGCGACCAGCTCCAACTGCGCGCGACCGACGGCGCGCTGGTGGCCAGCTTCGTGGCCGCGGCGCCTGAGGCTGACGGCGGCGTCGATGCCGAGACGCTGGATATGCTGGGCAACCTGGCCTACAGCAACACGGCGCTGTTCACAGACACCGTCCAGTTGGTCAGCGGCGTCTACACCACCACGGTTGTCCCCGATGCAGCTACGGTTGCGTACGTCGAACTGACCGACGTTGTTGCCGCGGGCGAACTCAACGGCCAGCCGGCCTATGCGGTGGTGCTGGTCTCCAACGGCGGCGGCAGCGGCGTCTTCTACGATCTGGCCGTGGTTACCGAAGTGGATGGCGTATGGACCAACGTCGCGACCACCGGGTTGGGCGATCGGGTGGCGATCAATTCGTTGACCATCGAGAACAACCAGGTGGTGCTGGACATGATCACCCAGGGTCCCGATGACCCCATGTGCTGCCCGACGCAGCAGGTGGTGGTGGCCTATGAGCTGCAGGATGGCGCGCTGGTCGAAGTGGAGCCAGCCAGCGCGGCCAGTCGCAGCGCGACCGCCGGCATCGTCGGCGTGCCCTGGGAGTGGGTCGAGTCGATCTACGGCGACGACACCACCATCACCGTCACCCTCCCCAGCAGCTACACCCTGACCCTGCTGCCTGACGGCGCGGTCTCGTTGCGGGTGGACTGCAATCTGGGCGGCGGCACGTACACCCTGGACGGCAGCGCGCTCACCCTGGACGTGGCGGTGATGACACGGGTGGCCTGCCCCGAGGGCACCCTGTCCAACGAGTTCATCCGTGACCTGAACGCCGCGGCCGCCTTCGTGATGGACGGCGAGAATCTGGTCATCAACCTGTTTGCCGACGCCGGCAACATGGTTTTCCAGCCC
>JAJTXO010000576.1 GCA_021463315.1 Caldilineales bacterium
CGCACGCGCGCCCGCAGCTCCGAAGGATCGAAGGGCTTGCTGATGAAATCGTCCGCGCCAGCCTCCAGCCCCGCCAGCCGCGACGCCCGATCGTCCAGCGCGGTGACCAAAATGATCGGCGCCGCGGCCAGGCGCGGCAGGGCGCGCAGCGACCGGCACACCGCGAAGCCGTCCATATCAGGCATCATGATGTCGAGCAAAATCAGATCGGGGTCCAGCGCCTGCGCCTTTTCCAGCGCCTCGTGGCCGCTGAAGGCGAATTCCAGCCGATAGCTGCCATCGTTGAGCAGCGCAGCGATCAACTGGCTCATCGCGGGCATATCGTCGACAATCAGAATGGTGCTGGTGAGAGACATGTTTCGTGTCCGATTCAGCCCAAGACTTCGGAAGTCGCCGCAGTATCATCTCAAAAAACCGGGGTCGAGACTTCCGAAGTCTTTCGGTCGCAACAAAGCAGCTACAAACTCTGGACGGTATCTGGCGACTATTGTAGAGCAGACCGCGCTGGGTGTCAAGCAGGCGACCAGCAGCCGGTCGTCGTCACGCTTGGCAGGAAGCCGCGGCCGGGATACAATAGCCGCGCGGCGCGCGCCAGCCAATGCGCCACGCGACGCCCGATCATATCGAACAAGGACAGACCAGCATGGCAGATCGTATCGGCTTCATCGGTTTAGGCATCATGGGCAGCGGCATGGCCATGAACGTGCTGCGCGCCGGCTTCCCGTTGACCGTCTGGAATCGCACCCCCGCCAAAGCCACGCCGTTGGCCGCGGCCGGCGCTGCCGTGGCCAACACGCCGGCCGAGCTGGCTGCAGCCAGCGACATCGTCGTCATCTGCATCAGCGACACCGCCGATGTGGAGGCTGTGATCCTGGGCCCGCAGGGCGTGATCGAAGGCGCCCGGCCCGGCAGCCTGGTGATCGACATGAGCACCATCAGCCCGGCCGCCACCCGCCAGATGGCCAGCGCGCTGGCTGAGCGGGGCGTGGCCATGCTGGACGCGCCGGTCAGCGGCGGCAGCGAAGGGGCCGCGCGCGGCACGCTCAGCATCATGGTGGGCGGCGAGGCAACGGCCGTGCAGCGAGCCGCGCCGCTCTTGCAGACCATGGGCCAGCGCATCACCCACGTCGGCCCCCACGGCGCCGGCCAGACGGTCAAGCTGGTCAACCAGGTGATGGTGGTGGGCAACTGTCTGGCCATGGCCGAGGGTCTGCTGCTGGCCCAGGCGGGCGGCGTGGACCTGGACAAGGCGTTGGAGGCGGTCAGCGGCGGCGCGGCCGGCAGTTGGATGCTCAGCAACCGCGGCCCGCAGATCCTGGCCCGCGACTGGCGACCCGGCTTCACCATCGCCTTGCAGCAGAAGGATCTACGGCTGGTGTTGGAGGCGGCCGACCAGCAAGGGGCGCCCCTGCCCGGCACGGCGCTGATCTTCCAGCTCTACCGCACGCTGGAGGCCAGAGGGCTGAGCGGCGACGGCAACCACGCGCTGATCAAGGCGCTGGAGGCGCTGTCCGGCATTGAGATCGCCGCCCCGTAGGACGATCTTCCCAGATCGTCCATGCGTCTTCACGTATCATCTCAAAAAACCGGGACCGAGACTTCCGAAGTCTGCGCAGGTTTGTTCAAAACGAGCTCACAGTCCATAAGACTTCGGAAGTCTTCCCCAATCAAACAAGAAGCGCCTCTGTCTTTGGAGACAGAGGCGCTTTTGCGATGGCAGGCGAACGGGTTAGCGGGCGCGCTGGCGGCTGCGCCAGAACAGGCCGCCAGCCAGGGCGGCCAGCGCCAGAACCAAGGCGAAGAGGGTCGGCGCGGCCGGGAAGGCGGACACCGTGGTCACGTCCATGCTGGCCAGCGTCACCGCCGTGGGGGCCTGCGGCTCAGCGCTCACCGGTCCGTGCTGGTAAGCCACGCCGTACAGGTCCAGATCCTTCAGCGTGTACCAGTAGGTGACGCCGGGGGTCACATTGCTGTCCACAAAGCTGTAGGAGTAGCCCAGGTTGCTGCCGGGCGCCTGCGAGGGGATCATCTGCGCAGTGATCAGCTCGCCGACCTGGTCGGGCGACTGGCTGCGATACAGATTGAAGCCCACGTTGTCGATCTCGCTGACCGTATCCCAGGTGACCTGGACCTGATTGTCGCTCCACTGCGCCTGGAACCCGGCCAGCGTCACGGCCAGCGATGTATCTGGAGCGGAGATGCGCGCCCAGAGGCAGGCGGGGTTGTCCTGGCCCTCGCCGGTGATGAAGCTGGCCGACGTGCTGCCGCTGAAGGAGAGATGGCAGTCGGGGTTGGTGTAGAAGCCCAGGATCTGCACCGTGCGCACCCCTTCGGGGCAGGTGAAGGTGGTGTCAGGCTGTTGGCTGACGGTCACCCGGTCGTCGCAGCCGTTGCCGGTCGAGTCGTCGTAGGGGCAGGGGTTGGCGTTGTTGTCCGTCTCCTCATGGGTGAAGTGGTAGACGAAAGACTGCGTGCCGCCCTCGGTCGGCGTGCTGTTGTCGTCGCACCTCAAGCCATCGATGGTAACGGTCAGGTCGATGCCAGTCAACGGATTGCTCGCCTGGATGATCTTGTTGTAGTGCGTGAAGCGCCCCAGGAAGAAGGGCTGGTCGGCCGCGATCGAGCCGACGTTGTTGTTGCCGTTGAAGCCATAGCCGCTGCGATTTGCACTGCCCGAGCCGAACTGGGGGTCGCCGTAGCGCCACTGGTTTTCGTCCTGGAGGGTGCTGTTCGGGCCATTCTGAATGCCGGCGTTGCTGGTGGAGCAGTCAGTCGGCGCTCCAGCCTGCGCGCTGACGTTGTCAGAGCCGTAGCACCACCTGAACTCGGTGGTGTTCGACGGTGTGGGGCTGCCCCACACGCCATCCACGTTGCCGGCGGTCAGGGCAAAGGCCGCCGCGCCAAAGGCTAACACCAAGACGACTGTGGCGCTCAGAGCCAGCGCCAAGCGCGTCCGTCGGTTGGTTCGAAAGTGTTTCCAGTTTCCCATGGTGTTCCTCTCTTTGCGAGCTTTTTCGGATGTCATGGAAGAGCCTCGCTGCCCATCAGCAGGCCGGTCTTGTTCCATTGAGATAGCTTATCCTATCAGAATCCTGCCCAACTGTCTGTCGGGAGAGTTAGACAATAGTAACGGGAAACCTTGCAATGCGCCAACCCGCGGCGTTCGCCCGCCCCCGTGCGAACGCCGCTGGTCTGTTCAGACGCCGGCGTCTGACCGCTGGTTGAGTAGGCCACCGTATCGAAACCAGCGGTCAAGCACCGCGGGTCTGGTTCAGACGCCGGCGCCTGACCGCTGGTTGAGTAGGCCGCCGTATCGAAACCAGCGGTCAGGCACTGCGGGTCTGTTCAGACGCCGGCGCCTGACCGCTGGTT
>JAJTXO010000577.1 GCA_021463315.1 Caldilineales bacterium
TCTTTGCCACTATCCTGACGACGACGCCGCGCCGGCTGGCGGCGTATGGGCCGTTGGGCGCAACCTGGCCGCGGGGCTGGTCGAGGCCGGCGCGGAGGTGCATGTGTTGCGCTACGTTCCAACGCCGGCCGGCGGCGCGCGGCAGGTGACGACGGCCGGCCAGCCGCCGTTGACCGTCCACACGGCGCTGCTGCCGCGGCGACGTGGCCAGCCACTGCGCCGAGCCGCCGCGGTGCCCGCGTTGATCCAGGCCCTGCGCGCCATCCAGCCCGACGCGGTCAGCGCGCACGAGTCGGAATATGGCCTGGCCGCGGTGCGCAGCGGCTTCCCCGCGGCCGTCACCATCCACGGCATCCCGCGCCAGGAGTTCCGCGCCTTTCGCCGCTGGCGCAACCGGCTGGATCTGGCCCTGACCGTGGGCCAGGACTGGCTGCTGGCGCGCGAGGCCCAGCACATCGTGGCCATCAACGACTACGCGCTGCGCCAATATCAGGCGCGCACCCACGCCCAGTTCTACCGCATCGACGTGCCCATCGGCGAGGTGTTCTTCCAGGCGCCCGACCGTGCGCCGGACCCCGACACCCTGCTGATGGTGGGCGGCATGAACGAGCGCAAGGACCCGCTGCTGATGCTCCAGGCGCTGGCCCTGGTGCGGCAGGCCGTGCCCGGCGTGCAACTGCGCATCGCTGGCCGCATCCCCTCCGGGCCGTTCGGCGCCCGCGTCCAGCAGACCATCGACGGGCTGGGGCTGGCGGATCACGTGCAGTTTCTGGGATCGCTGGACCAGCCGCAACTGGCCGAGGCCTACGCGGCCGCGGCCGTGACCGTGCTCAGCAGCCGGCAGGAGACCGCGCCGGCCGTCTTGATGGAGGCCATGGCCGCGCGCCGGCCGGTGGTGGCCACCGACGTAGGCGGCGTGGCCGAGATCGTGGCCCACGGCGGCAGCGGCTACGTCAGCCCGGCCGGCGATGCGCGGGCGCTGGCCGACGGTGTGCAGCGTCTGTTGTTGGACCCGCCGCGCGCCGCCCGGATGGGCGCGGTCGGCCGATCGTTGGCCGAGACCCACTATCGCCGCGCTTTGGTCGGCCGGCAATATCTGGCCATGCTGCGCTATATCGCAGGGAACTCAATGCCATGACCCTATCCCAACGAGGCCTCTGGCTCGGCCTGCTGCTGACCGCGCTGCTCTCCCTGGCCGCGTGCGCGCGCGCCCGTCCCGACGCGGACCTGGCCACCCCCATCCCGCCCGTGGTCCAGACCGTGATCGTGCGCGAGACCGTGGTGGTGGAGCGGGTGGTCGAAGTCACCCCCACCCCCGATCCCAGCCTGCAGCCGGTGACTTTGCGGCTCAATCTGGAGGGGGAGCCCTCCTCCATCGATCCGGCGCTGGCCGACGATCCAGGCGCGTTGGACCTGGTCGCCAACCTCTTCCTGGGGCTGACCCGCATCGACGACCAGGGCAACGTTCTGCCGGGGCTGGCCAGCGATTGGAGCGTCTCCCCGGATGGGCTGCGCTGGGTCTTCAACCTGGCCGAGGATGTTCCCTGGGTCAGCTACCGGCCGGGCCGCGGCGCGGTCGCGCAGGGCTTCGTGTCGGCCGACGATCTGGTCTACGCCGTGCGGCGCGCCTGTGACCCGCGCACCGGCGCGGCCCGGGTCGAGCTGAACTATATTATCGCCGGCTGCCAGGCGCTGCACACGGCCGATCTGGCCACGCTGAGCGCGGACGAAACGCAGGCGCTGATCGATGCCGTGGGTGTGTTGGCGCTGAACGACGCCACGGTGCAGGTGACGCTGACCGAGCCGGCCGGCCATCTGCCCGCGGTGCTGGCTCTGCCCATCAACCGGCCGCTGCATCAGCCCACCCTGGCACAGCATGGCCCCACCTGGACCGAGCCGGGCCACATCGTCAGCAACGGCCCCTATCTGCTGGCGGGCTGGTTCCACGGCGACAGCCTGGCGCTGGCGCGCAATCCGCTGTGGCCCGGCTGGCAGGAGGCGACGGGCAATGTCCAGCGGGTGGAGTTCAGCATGGCGCCGGCCGACCAGGCCATCGCGCTGTACCGGGCTGGCGAGCTGGACAGCGTCGCCGTGCCGCAGGCGCAGTTGCAGGCCATCGAGGCAGATGCGGCGCTGGGCCGGGATCTGGTCTTCGCGCCGGCCGCGTGCAGCGAATACTACGGCTTTACGCATAGCCTGCCGCCGGTGGACGATGCGCTGGTGCGACGGGCGCTGTCCGCGGCCATCGATCGCGCGGCGCTGGCGCGGCAGACGGTCGGCGGCAGCCTGCCGGCCAACACCTTTGCGCCGGCCGGAGTCTGGGGCAGCGCGGCCGGCGATGCGACCATCGCGCCCTGGGCGCTGCCGGAGGCGCAGGGCGGCTGGGGCTATGCGCAGGCGCTGACGCAGGCGCAGGCCTGGCTGGCCGAGGCGGGCTATGCCGGCGGAGAGGGCTTGCCAGCGTTGACTCTGCTGCACAACGCGGCCGATGGGCCGGCGCAGACAGCCCAGGCGGTGGCGGCCATGTGGCGCGCTGGGCTGGGGGTGGAGGTGGTGGTGCGGAGTCTGCCGTGGGCCGAGTATTGGCAACTGCTGGGCGGGCAAGACGGCTCTGCGCCCGGCGGCCCCAGCGAAGAAGCGCTGCCGCAGGTCTGGCGCATGGGCTATTGCGGCGATCTGGCCGATCAGGCTGGCTGGCTGGGCCAACATTTCGCTGCCGGGCGGGGGGTGGACCGGCTGCGCTGGGCCGCCAGCGCCGATGCGCCGCTGGCGGCCGATGGCCGCAGCTTCAACCAATTGAGCGCGGCTGCCCGGCAGAGCAGCGATCCGGCTGAGCGCCAGGCGCTGTATCAGGAGGCGGAGCGCATCCTGAACGACACAGCCGCGGCCATCATCCCCCTGTACGATTACAACAACGCCATCCTGACTCGCCCCGGCGTACAGCGCACCTTCGATGCGTTGAACGGCGATTGGTTCGCAGCCTGGCGCATCGATTGATCGTCCCAGTTCTCAGTCCTCCGGTGGCCACCAGCCGCTTTGCACCCATAACGATCTGGCGCCAACTAGCTCTGGATTGTTCATGCGCAGAGCTGCCACCGTGGCGCGGCCGCACGGCGTAAGGCCTACGATCTCCGTCCCATCTTTTCGCCATGCGAAATGATCACGCCAATGTTGTTCGCGCGGGTTGAAAAACGCCTCTAACTCGGCACTTGCGGGATCAGCGCCATGGGTACGGCTCCCCTTATATCGATTACACACAGTGTATCATCTCAATAGATTGGGGAAGACTTCCGAAGTCTTATGGACTGTGAGCTCGTTTTGAACAAACCTGCGCAGACTTCGGAAGTCTCGCCCCCGG
>JAJTXO010000578.1 GCA_021463315.1 Caldilineales bacterium
CAATCTGTGCAATCCGTGCAATCTGTGGCAAAAGTGGAGGAAACGGCCGCCCATCGCCAGACGTTGCCGCCATCCAGAGCTTGACGTATAATAGGCGCACGTGCAGTTGATGGTGGTTCAAGAGGTGAACTTATGACCGCAGCAGAAGCCTTGCAGACCGTCCAATTTGTGACCATAAAGGAAAGGCGTTTTGCCGTGCTCAGCGCCGAAGATTGGGAAGCGCTCGTCGAATGGGTAGAGGATCTGGAAGATACCCAGATTGTGCGGGCGGCGTTTGCCGATTTGAGAGCTGCCGGCGGAGATCGTCAACGAGCAGGTTGGCTGACGTGGGACGAAGCGGATAAGGAACTGTGGATAGCATTGTAGACGTACTGGCCGTGCGGAGACGTCCACCGTATGACTATGGGGATCTGGACGCGCTGCTTAGTGAACTGCTATGACCTCTCGCCTGCGACAGGGCCGCCATACAATAGGGATCTGTACCAGCGCCCACCCCGCCGGCTGGTCGAACAGCGCTACGACTGGGACGCCATCAGCCGGCGCTTCGTGGCGCTGGTGGAGGAGACGGCGCAAACGCGTCGCTCCTTGCCGCCCGATGGCAGTTGAGGTAAGCTGTGATCGCCCATGAATCGCACTCATCGACGAACGCTGGAAGCGATCTTTTCTACGCCAACTCCTGCGAATTTGGAGTGGCGCAAGATTGAAGCGCTGCTGGTTGCGCTGGGTGCAGAAAGTGTGGAAGGAACTGGCTCGCGCGTGGCATTTGTGCTCAACGGCAAACGGGCTGATTTCCACCGTCCCCATCCGGGAAAAGAAGCCAAGCGTTATCAGGTGCGCGCCATGCGTGAATTCTTGGAGATGGCTGGGATCCAACCATGACTAGACAACTGACTTACAAAGGCTACTCAGCAACGGTTGAGTTCGACGTAGAGGATCGTCTGTTTTTT
This sequence comes from Caldilineales bacterium, assembly GCA_021463315.1. Lineage (GTDB taxonomy): Bacteria > Chloroflexota > Anaerolineae > JAAEKA01 > JAAEKA01 > JAAEKA01. The sequence goes on from JAJTXO010000578.1 coordinate 948, forward strand.
GGTCGTGTGAACGGCATCACCGATATCGTCACCTTTCATGGCGAGAGCGCAACTGAGTTAGTTGAGGCCTTCGAGGAAGCCATTGACGATTATCTGGCAATGTCGGAACAGCTAGGCCGTGCGCCGCAGTCGCCGCATGTGCGTCGCATTGTTGTGCGCGTGCCGCCGGACGTCCATGCGCGCGCCGCCGCGTTGGCGCAAGTCGAAGGCAAGAGCCTGGACCTCTGGGCCCAGGAGGTCTTGGTGCAGGCAACCAGCCGTCCGCATCCCGTTGTCGCTGCGCCTTGAAAGCATCTGGCCGCCGCTGTAGCGCGTCAACCAGCTCTGCCGTGGTCGCGGCGGTTGGGAAATGGTCATCGCCCTCGATCATCGTCACCTATACCCTGATCGTCAACGGTCAACGGCACGTCGTCGAAAACGTCCCTGCCCGCGTCGATCTGGACACCGGGGAGCAGTTGTTTGCGCCAGCCACGGTGGAGCATCTGCAAAGGTTGATCTGGGAGAACAAGAAACCCGCGCGCATCATGCAGGTGCCAGTCTATGAGTACGCGTGAACTTCCGCTGAGCATGAAGCCTATCGTTTGGACACAGATCAACGCGGAGAACACCGATCAGCAGACAGAACCCGCCGTTCTCCCTCTCTGATCAGCGTCAATCCGCGCAGTCCACGTCCCATGTCTTGCGCAGATAACGGCGCAAACGCGACAACCCTTGCCACGCAACAGGCCTTGGGGTAGAATAATGTCAGACATTGATCCGACGAAAAGCAGAACGAGCTGAGTGAATAAGGACGTGCAGCCGCATGGAAACGTTGTACCGAACCGTCGACCAATCCGGCATCTCTATTCCCCTGGAAATCGTTCGTTCCTTTGGCCTGTCCGAAGGCACGCGCATTGCCATCTCTTGGCAGAAGGACGGCATCCGTGTGGCCCCTGCCGAGGTGAGCGCCGAGGAGATCGAAAATCGGGCCTTGCGTTTCTTGCTCAAGAACGTCGGCGACGCTGTGGGCATCGGGCGGTTGCAACGCACAGCCGCCGGTCTCTGGCTGGCGCCGGTGCTGGAAGCCGCCACGGGCCAACCCATTGGCCAGCTTTGCTACACGGCTGCCGGCGACTTCGTCGCCGACGAGTCCACACCGCTGGCGAGACTGCTCGGGGCAGGTAGATACACAGCTCGGCCATGAGCCTACTGTCGAAACCAGAAATCGCAAGCCGATGCGTCCCAATCCCTTGGCGCCTTGGGAGTTGCGGGTGGGCAAGCTGCGCGTATATCATGATGTGAACGAAGAACAGGCCTTCACAGTCTTCATTCGAGCTGTCGGGATCAAGGAACGTCATCAGATTCGCATTGGTCGAGAGGTGATTGAACTATGAAAACACTTGAGATGGTTCGAGCGACGGCGCCCCTGGCAGCCTATGCGCAGAACGTGGATGGTGACAAACAGATGATGGTTCTCACGATAGACGGCAAGCCTGTCGTTGCGTTGGTGCCGATTGAAAACGCTGACATGGAGACGGTAACATTGAGCACCCACCCACAGTTCCTGGCCCTGATCGAGCGATCACGAGCACGCCAGAAGACCCAGGGCGGCGTCTCCAGCGACGAGATGCGTCGAAGACTTGGGCTTTAGAGCCTGGCTCCAGGGAAGGCCAGACTGCCAGGAGTGACTCTGCATGAACCACTTGTGAGGTGACACGATCGTAGAGGCGCCTGATCCTGATTGGCTGTTCGGCGCCTCCACGGCTTGAACCGTTATGCCCACCTTCCTCCGTGGCCGCGCCCAGCAACAACACTTCCCCACCGTCCTGCGCGTCCGCCTGAGCTTGGCCGCAACGCCCGTCGCCTGGTCCAGCAGCGCTACCACTGGGATGCCGTCGGCCGGCGCTTCGTCGATCTGGTTGAGGAAGTCGTCCGCCAACGCGGTGGATCATGAACGCATCCTCCGCCTCCCCAGTTCGCCCAGTTCGCCCAATTCGCGCAATTCGTGGCAAAATCCGTGTCTGCCCGAGATCCCAAGCCAGCATGACCAGGAGCATTGCACCATGAAGACGATTGTGATAGATCTACCCGAGCGTATGACAACAGAGATCGGCGCACTGGTGGAGGACGGCTGGTTTGCCAACGAAACCGAGATCATCCAGACAGCGTTGTGGGAATTCATGCGCCGCAACCGTTTTGCGTTGGCAGAGCAGTTCCAACGGGCTGACATCGCCTGGGCCTTGCAGCAACATCGCGATCAACAAAGCCAGCAAGCCGGCGCGCCGAGATGCTTCGCCGAGCCTCAGCATGACAGCGCCGAGCCTCAGCATGACAGCGCCGAGCCTCAGCATGACAGCGCCGAGATGCTTCGCCGAGCCTCAGCATGACAGCGCCGAGCCTCAGCATGACAGCGCCGAGCCTCAGC
>JAJTXO010000579.1 GCA_021463315.1 Caldilineales bacterium
CGCCTGCGCGTCATGCTGAGCGGGTATGCCACGCAACTTGCATGGCGTCGAATCGCCAGCGAAGCATCTCCGTCCGCCTGCGCGTCATGCTGAGCGGGTATGCCACGCAACTTGCATGGCGTCGAATCGCCAGCGAAGCATCTCTTGCGTGCAAGACGGAGATGCTTCGCTGGAATCGTGAGCGACTTAGCGCTTTGGCTGCCCGGCGCAGTCAGTTCTGCTAACACCCTTGGCCGTTCGACCCGCTCAGCATGACAGAGTGACGAATCTCCGCTCCGAGAGGATACCTCCCTTGGCACGCACCCGCACCACTGACACCCCCAAAACCACCGCCGCACAGCTGCGCAGCATCGTCAAGTCGGCGCGCGATGTGATGCGCAAGGACAAGGGGCTGAGCGGCGACCTGGACCGCCTGCCCATGCTGACCTGGATCATGTTCCTCAAGTTCCTGGACGACATGGAGAACATCCGCGCGGTCGAGGCGACCCTGGCCGGCGAGCCCTACCGGCCGGTGATCGCGCCGCCCTACCGCTGGCGCGACTGGGCCAGCCAGGAGGACGGCATCAGCGGCGACGACCTGCGCGCCTTCATCAACCAGGACGAGGCGACGCTGCCCGACGGCAGCCGCGGGCCGGGACTGTTCAAAACCCTGCGCAGCCTGCAAAGCGTCAACGGCAGCGGCCGCGAGGAGATCATCGCCACCGTCTTCCGCGGGGTCAGCAACCGCATGGAGAGCGGCTACCTGTTGCGCGATGTGGTCAACCTGATCAACCGCATCCACTTCGACTCGTCAGAGGAGATGCACACCCTCAGCGCGCTGTACGAGACCATGCTGCAGGAGATGCGCGACGCGGCCGGCGACTCGGGCGAGTTCTACACCCCGCGGCCGGTGGTGCGGTTGATGGTGGCGGTGACTGACCCGCGGCTGGGCGAGGTGGTCGAGGATCCCGCCTGCGGCACCGGCGGCTTCCTGGTGGAGGCCTACACTCACATGGCCAGCCAGTGCCGGACGGCCGAGGACCGCCAGGTGTTACAGCAAAGCATCCGCGGGGGCGAGGCCAAGCCGCTGCCCTACCTGCTGGGCGAGATGAACCTGCTGCTGCACGGCATGGATTCGCCCCGCATCGCCTACGGCAACAGCCTGGCCCAGCCGCTGACCAGCATCGGCGACAGCCAGCGCGTCGACGTCCTGCTGACCAACCCGCCCTTCGGCGGCGAGGAGGAGCGCGGCATCCTGGGCAACTTCCCCGAGGATCGGCAGACCGCCGAGACCGCACTGCTCTTTTTGCAGTTGATCATGCGCAAGCTGCGGCGGGTGGGGGCGCAGTCGGAGCGGGGCGGCCGGGCGGCCGTGGTCGTGCCCAACGGAACCTTGTTCGGCGACGGCGTCAGCGCGCGCATCAAGGAGGAGCTGCTGAGGGAGTTCGACCTGCACACGGTGGTGCGGCTGCCCAACGGGGTCTTTGCGCCCTACACCGCCATCCCCACCAACCTGCTCTTCTTCCAGCGCGGCGGGCCGACCGAGGCCATCTGGTACTACGAGCAGCCGCTGCCCGAGGGGCGCAAGAGCTACAGCAAGACCAAGCCGCTGCGCTACGAGGAGTTCGGCCCGCTGCTGGACTGGTGGAACGACCGCGAGGAGAATGAGCACGCCTGGCGCGTGCCGGTGCAAGAGGTGCTGCGCTACGACGACGCCGGCGCCTTGCTGTCGGCCAACCTGGACCTGAAGAACCCCAACAGCGGGGATGCGCTGGAGCATCTGGCGCCGGAGGAGCTGGTGGTGGGGATTATGGAGAAGGAACAGCGAATTCTTGTGATTCTTCACGAAATCAAGAACGTTCTCAGTGAAAGATAAACTATGCCGACGATGCCAACTGTGCCCCTTGCTGAGGTAGCGTATCCTGTTTCGCGATCAATACCGGTCTTGCCGGGAGAAAGTTATCGAACCTTCGGTGTCAAGTGGTGGGGTGCGGGAGCGTATGAACGTCAAACCATTGACGGTTCACAAACCAGCGCGAAAACCCTGAACATCATCCGCCATGAAGATCTGGTGATCAACAAGATTTGGGTTCGCCACGGGTCAGTGGCAATTGCTGGCAGCGAGGTAGATGGATGTGCAGCCTCCAATGAATTCCCGACTTTCGCGCTCGACACAGAGCGGGTATCACCAAGATGGTTGCATTGGTACACAAAAGTGACAAGGTTTTGGCATGACTGTGCAAGGCTATCTCAGGGTACCAGTGGAAAGAACCGCATCCGTCCAGATCGCTTTCTTTCGATTGCAATTCCTCTCCCCCCACTGGCCGAGCAGCAGCGCATCGTGGCCCGTATCGACGCGCTGGCCGCGCGCATCGAGGAGGCGAAGGGGCTGCGCGCGCAGGCGGTTGGGGAGGTGGAGGCGATCACCAGAATCACTGCGCGGCGGTTGGTGGCTCAGGTCACAGAAAGACCGTCGCGATTGGAAAACTGGCTCGATTCGGAACGACAAGGCATCCAGACAGGACCATTCGGAGCCCAACTTGGCTCTGGAGACTTCGTAGATGCAGGAACTCCATTGATTACAATCGGGAACGTGCAATACTCAGGTCTCGGACTGAATTCATTGCGGCATGTCACCCAGCAGAAGGCAGATGAACTCGCACGATACGATGTGCAAGAGGGTGACATCCTGTTCGCACGCATGGGCACGGTCGGGCGCTGTTGTGTGGTGCCGGCTTCGGCCGCAGGATGGCTCTACAACTACCATTTGATCCGGGTAGTTCTCGACAAGTCAAAGGTCATTCCCCGATATGTTCATTGGTCTATTCAAAGCTCCGAAGATATAGAGGCGTATTTGGGTGAAAGCATTCGCGGCGCAACGCGGCAGGGTGTGAACCAAGAGATCGTCGCCGGCCTGCCGGTGCGGATACCATCAATGGATGAGCAGCAACGCATCGTCGCCTATCTTGACGAACTGCAAGCTATAGCGGACACAGTCAAGCGCCTGCAGACTGAGACGCAGGTCGAGCTGGACGCGCTGCTGCCGGCGGTGCTGGATCGGGCGTTTCGGGGGGAGTTGTAGAGGCAAATACCACCAACACGGCTTTGATCTTGAGCGCAAGAGACATGGACCGCAAGGAGCGCAGACGCTATGAACGAAAGTGAGACCACGCAGTTGACCAGTATCTCCCAGGCGCGCACGCTGGATGAGATCGCCGAGTTCTGGGACACGCACAGCCTGGCCGACTATTGGGACCAAACCGAGGAAGCCGAGTTCGAGGTCAGAGCCATGCGCCGGCGTCGTGTGACCCTGGCGCCCGAAGTCTACAGCCGCGTCGAAGCCCAGGCGCGCTTGCGCGGCATTCTGCC
>JAJTXO010000058.1 GCA_021463315.1 Caldilineales bacterium
GAAATCGCTAACCTGAAGCGCCTGGAAGATGCAGGGGCCAGCGCTGTCGTCCTCTACTCGCTGTTCGAGGAACAGCTTGTGCAGCAGGAATTTGAGCTGGCACACCACCTCGACCAGGGCACCGAGAGCTACGCTGAGGCCCTCTCGTATGTCCCCCGGTCCATCGGGTTCAAGCTGGGGCCAGACGCCTACCTGGAACACATCCGCAAGGCCAAGGAGGCCATTGACATCCCCGTGATCGCCAGCCTCAACGGCAGCTCACTGGGCGGCTGGACCAGGTTCGCCCGCAAGATGCAGGAGGCCGGGGCCGACGCGCTGGAGGTCAACCTGTACTTCCTGCCCACCGACCCGCGAGTGGCCTGCGGTGCAGTGGAGCAGATCTACCTGGATGTGCTGGCCAACGTCAAGCGCAATGTCACCATCCCGGTGGCGATGAAGATCGGCCCCTACTTCACCTCCCTGCCACGCATGGCCCAGGCGCTGGATGCGGGCGGCGCGGACGCGCTGGTGCTGTTCAATCGCTTCTATCAGCCCGACCTGAACATCGAAGAACTAACCGTCGAACCCCGTCTGGTGCTCAGCACCTCGGACGAACTGCGCCTGCCGCTGCGTTGGATCGCCATCCTTTACAGCCACCTGAGCTGCTCGCTGGCGCTGACCACCGGAGTTCACACCGTAGAGGATGCAGTCAAGGCCGTGATGGCTGGCGCGGACGTCGCCACCATGACCTCGGCCTTGTTGCACCATGGCATCGGCCACATCACCGCCCTGGTAGAGGGTGTGACCCACTGGATGGAAGAGCACGAATACGACTCGGTGGACATGATGAAGGGCAGCCTCAGCCAGCGCAAGGTGGCCGAGCCAGCCGCGTTCGAGCGCGCCAACTACATGAAGACCCTGCGCAGCTACTCGGGTCTGCGTTGACCGCGTGCGCTGCTGCACATCGTGCATTCCTCCTCCCGTATCATCTCAATAGAGGGGAAAGACTTCCGAAGTCTTATGGACTGTGAGCCCGTTTTGAACAAACCTGCGCAGACTTCGGAAGTCTCGGCCCCGGTTTTTTGAGATGACACCTCCTCCCTACAAAAAGCTCCCGGCCGGTTGGCTGGGAGCTTTTTGCGTAAAGGCAGCAGAGAAGCTGCCGCTCATGTCCCACCACCGTCCACAGCCGCGGCTGCTGGCGCGTGATCCTCGATCCGTAGCAGCGGCGGCAGCAGCAATCCGACGCCGGCCATCAGGAGACAGATCAGCCCGCCCGCCACATACCACGGGGTGATGCCCACGACATCGGCCACGGGGCCGGCCACGGCCAGGCTCAACGGCGTCATGGCCGTGGACGCGGCGTACATCAGCGCCAGCACCCGGCCCTGCATCTCCGGCGCGACCGTGGCCTGTATGATAGCCATGATCGGACCGTTGACCATAGGCTGGGTGAACCCGGCCAGAAACATGGCGCCCAACGCCAGCGCAAAGAGCGAAGCCGGCGTCAGACCAATCAGCATCACGCCCAAGCCCATGCCCACCAGCCCCGCCAGCGAGGTGTAGATACGCCGCCGGAAGCCGCCCCACGCGCTCAACGCCAGTCCTCCCAGCACCACGCCAATGCCAAAGGCCGACTCCAGTCCACCCAGATGCCAGGGGCCGCCTTGGAAGTGGTCAACCACCAGCAGCGGCATCAGCGAAAAAGCCGGCGTCAGCACGAAGTTGATCACCGTGGCTATCACCATCACCATCAGCAGGCCGGGCCAGACCCCCACGTAGCGCAGCCCGGCCCGCAGATCGGCCAGCACCGAGGGGCGGGGACCAGCCGCAGGCGCGGCCGGCGGCTGGGGCACCGCAATGAAGAGCAGCGGGGCAATGGCCAGCGCCGCGGTCACGATGTCGATCAGCAGTATCAGGGGCAGCGCGGCCAGGCTGAGCAGCAGCGCGCCCAGCGGCGGCGCCATGATGTTCATCAGACCGTACAGCGTCTGGTTCATGCCGGCGACCCGCGCCAGGTGCTGCACCGGCACCATCAAGGAGGTCGAGGCCTGCATCGCCGGCCAGTGAAAAGCCCCGCCGCAGCCACGGATGAACATGACCACATAGACGTGCCAGGGCTGCAGGCTGCCGTTCCAGGCCAGGACCAACGCCAAGGCCGTGGCCAGCGCCACCGACGCGTCGGCCATCACCATCACCCAGCGTCGCGGCCAGCGGTCGACCAGCGCGCCGGCAAAGGGGCCAATCACGATGCCCGGCAGCATCGCCACCAAGGTCGCCATAGCCAGCACCGTGGCCGAACCGGTCTCCTGGGTCAGCCACCACACCAGGGCAAACTGCACCAGGCTGCTGCCCAGCAAGGAAAACGCCTGTCCGCCCCAGATCAAAAAGAAGGGACGCTGCCATCGTCTGTTGTCGCTCATAGATGCTCAGCTCTCACGCTGCAAAGCCAGTCACGAAACGTTATTGCTGTATCATCTCAATTGGGGAAGACTTCCGAAGTCTTATGGACTGTGAGCCCGTTTTGAACAAACCTGCGCAGACTTCGGAAGTCTCGACCCCGAAGTCTTGGGCTGGGCGGTTGCCACGAAACCACCAACATGCTATAGAAACCCACCCCACCATTCCGGGTTACGCTTCACACCTTGCGGCGTACAAAATCCCCCGCAACGCAGAAACCCACTCCACCATTCCGGGTTACGCTTCACACCCTGCGGCATACAAAATCCCCCGCAACGCAGAAACCCACCCCACCATTCCGGGTTACGCATTACTCGTTACGAGTTACGTCCCGGGCAGCAGCTCTGCCAACTGGCTGACCACATACGTCGGCCGGATCGGCGACGCCGCGGCCTGGGCGGCGTTGGTGGCGCCGGTCAGCGTCAGCGCGGCCGCCATGCCCGCGTCCAGCCCCATCAGCACATCCGTCTCCAGCCGGTCGCCCGTCATCAGACATTCTGTCGGGGGCAGATTCAGCAGACGCAGCGCAGCCGTGGCCATATAGGCCGACGGCTTGCCGACGATGGCCTCCACCTTGACATCGGTGCAGGCCTCGATGGCTGCGATCAGCGCGGCCGCGTCGGGCTGGCCGCCGCCCGGCACCGGGCAGAACTTGTCGCCGTTGGTGGCGAAGAAGGCCGCGCCGCCGCGGATGGCATCGAAGGCGATCTGCAGCTTGCGATAGGCGAAGGTGCGGTCGAAGCTGACCACCACCGCATCGACCGCCGCGTCGTCGGCCAGCTCGAAGCCGGCCCCGGCCAGCACGTCGTGCAGCGGCTGCTCGCCGATGACAAACAGCCGGCCACCGGGCAGGCGCCGCTGCAAGAAATCGGCCATCACCAGGGTTGAATTGAGCACATCCTGCGGCGGGGTCGGCAGCCCCAGCCGGCTCAGCAGCGCGGCCTGGCTCTCGCGGGTCTTGGTGGGATTGTTGGAGAGGAAGAGGGTGCGCTTGCCCAACCCGCGCAGATGCTGGATCGTCTCGCCCGCGCTGGGCAGCAGAGCGTCGCCCAGATAGACCGTGCCATCCAGATCGAAGAGGTAGGCGGCATAGAGCCGATCCGGACGGGGGCCAGCTCCGGCTAAGTCGTTGTTCATGGGGCAAACCTTCTCATGCCATCAGGGTTTTGTGATGGGGTAGCTCACATTTTGCCAACGCCGTCACCTGTGCTATACTGCATATGACGCAGCGCGTCATAAGGAGACAACCTATGCACAAACGTCGATCTGTTCATCGATTTGTCACCGACGGCGGTCTCGAGATCAAAGTCTACCGCATCAAGCCTGAGGACGCTGAAAACCTGGTAGATCTGTTCAAGCATCTTTCGGAGACCAGCCGCTACCTGCGCTTCAACGAGATGCTGAGCAATCCAGATCCTGATTTCGTTTGGCAGACGGCGCAGCACATGGCGTTGGTGCCGCCAGGGCAGGGCGCGGCCTGGTTGGCCTTCGCTGACCTGCCCGGTGAGCCGAATGCGCCGGTGGCTGGCGCGCGCTATATCTATCTGGGCGGCCGGCGCAGGGCCGAAGTCTCCGTTGCAGTGCGCGACGACCTGCACCGGCACGGCATCGGGGCTGAGCTGCTGCTCTATCTGGCTCGCCACGCCCGCACCCACGGCGTGAAACAACTGGTTGCCACCTTCGACACCAGCAACAAGGCGATCTGGCGGCTGATCCATCAGGCGCCCTATGGGATCCTGACCACGGTGCGTGGCCGTGAGACCGAGATAATCATCGATTTGACCAAGCCAGTCGAGCCTGAACCCGAGACGACCGACGCGATCGCTCCCGTGCAGCCCGACCCATCCGAACTTTCAAAGGAGAAAGCAATGCCCGAAGAAGTCATCACCAAGTTCCTTGTGGCCAATGGACTGGAATTGCGGGTGCGGCCACAGACCGCGGCCGATGCAGCGCGCGTAGCAGAGCTGTTCGCACATGGCAGCCCCGAGAAGCGTCTCGAACGCCTGGGCCCCGCTCTGGGCAACGCAGGCCAAATGGCTCTGGCCGAGGCAGTTCAGGTCATGCCGTTTAGCCCGCACGACGGCTGCGTTTGGCTGGCCTTCGCCGACCTACCCGGCCAGCCCGACAGCCTGGTGGCCAGCGGCCGCTTCATGCGCTGCAGCCCCGACGAGGCAGAGATGTCCATCGTCGTGCGCGATGATGTGCAAGGCCAGGGCATCGGTGGCAAGCTGCTCTACTTCGTGTTGGACCAGGCCCGCGCCATGGGCGTGCATCGCATGACCTCCTGCTTTGCCAGCGACAACGAAGCAGTGTGGCAGATTCTGAGCTATTCGCCCTACCACGTCACCTGGCAGCCACGCGGCAAGCAGGTCGAGATTGCCGTGCATCTGCAGGCCCGGGCTGAAAGCTCGCCGTCGCTGAACTGATGCGAGGTATCATCTCAATAGTTGGGGAAGACTTCCGAAGTCTTATGGACTGTGAGCCCGTTTCGAACAAACCTGCGCAGACTTCGGAAGTCTCGACCCCGGTTTTTTGAGCTGACACGATCGTATCATCTCAATAGATTGGGGAAGACTTCCGAAGTCTTATGGACTGTGAGCCCGTTTTGAACAAACCTGCGCTGACTTCGGAAGTCTCGACCCCGGTTTTTTGAGCTGACACGATCCGAGATGTGAAAATCCGATGGCCGAGTTGTCACCCATGTCCGACGCGCCGACCGCCGCTGGCGAGCCAGGTTGGGCCACGCTGCAAACCACCAGTGGCCTGACCCTGCGCGTGCGGGCCGAACAGCCCGGCGACGGCCCGGTCTTGGTCGATCTGTTCAACCATCTCAGCCCCTCCAGCCGCTATCTGCGCTTCAGCAAGTCGATGGACGACCCCGATCCGCAGCGGGTTCGGCAGGAGGCCGAGCGGCTGGCGCGGCTGGGACCGCCTCTTGATATGGCCTGGCTGGCCTTTGTCGACTCGCCCGACCAAACTGAGGCCGCGGTCGGCGCGGTGCGCTTCTTTCGCACCGGGCCGAACGAGGCGGAGCTGGCTGTTTCCGTCCGGGACGATCGGCAGCGCCAGGGCATCGGCTCGGCCCTGCTGAGCTTTGCCTGCACGGCCGCGCAAGAGACCGGCATCCAGCGCCTGACCGCAACCTTTCGCAGCGAGAATCGGGGCATCTGGGCGCTGGTCAAACGGTCGCCCTACCCGGTTTCCTGGAGGCTGGAGGGGCCCGAGGTCCATGCCGTGATGGATCTGACGGCCCCTCGCGCCGCTTGACGCTCACCGATGACACGGATGGCCCGACGACGCGCCCCGTTTCGGGCCATCCGTGTGATCTGAGCGCCACCGCCGGCCGCTCACAGCGGCAGCCAGCGGCCGATTTGCCGCTCCAGCGCGCGGCGGTAGACGATGGGCGCGGTGGCCATGTCATCCAGCGCCAGGCCCAGATTGGCGGCCACCGTGCGCTCGGCCGGCGACTGGCGGCCCGGCTTCTGGCCAGTGACCAGCTCGCCCAGGCTGGCATGAACCGGGGGAATATCCTGAAAATAGCCGCTATGCTGGTAATGCTCCAGTTGGGGGATATCGTCCGTACAGAACTTGTCCACCTCGGCCAGCGCGGCGCGGTCCCAGTAAGAGTCGAAATCGACCAGGGAGGCGAACGCACCCGGCTCCAGCCAGCCAGCCTGAATGGTCGCATGAGGCTGGCGCAGAATCGGCCCGGCCGTGACCACGATGTCGCAGCCGCTGACAGCCTGGCGCGGTTCGGCCACCACCGTCACCCGGATCTCTCCCAGGCTGCTCACCTCGTCGGCAAAGCGCTGCGCGTTGTGCGGCGTGCGGTCATAGGCCATCACCCGCTGGATGGGGAAGAGCACCCGCAAGGCCTCCAGGTTGCTGCGCCCCTGCACCCCACAGCCCAGAATGCCCACCGTCTGGGAATCGGGCCGGGCCAGGTAGCGGGCGGACAGCGCCGTGGCCGCGCCGGTGCGCTTGGCGGTGATCCAGGTGCAGTCCATGACCGCCAGCGGCAGGCCGGTGTCGGCATCGTTGAGCACCAGCAGGCCGCTGATGTAGGGCAGGCCGCGCTGCGGATTGTCGGGATAGCCCGCCACCCACTTGACGCCGATGGCCTCCGGGCCGGGGATATAGCAGGGCATGGCGTGGATGAAGGCATCGGGGCGGGAGTGGACGCCCGGCTTGGGCGGCATCTCCACCTGGCCCTGGCCGTGCTGGCGGAAGGCCTCTTCCAGCGCGTCGATGATCTCCGGCATAGGGACCCCGACCGCCTCCACATCGGCGCGGGAGAGATAGAGCAAACGGTTTTCGGACATGGGGGTACTCCTGATGAGAAAATGGCGCTGGAATTGCCGCGCTGTCACAGCAGCCCCAGCGCCAGCAGCGTCACCACAATCATCGCGCCTACAGCCAGCGCCAGCAGCAGTCCGGCCACGATCAAGCCTGCCCGGCGAGAGGTGATCATCCGACGATCTCGCCAGCCGGGCCGGCTGAGGCCTTGACGCCAGCCACCACCGCGCTCAGGAATACCGAGCGCAGCGGCTGGATCGCGCGCGCCGCCTTCCAGGGAGGCGTCGCCTCGATCACCTGGACGATGCGGCCCAGCGCGTGGTAGCCCCAGCCCTCGGTGTTGTCCAGGATCAGATCAGCCAGCTTGCCGCGCTCGATAGCCATGGCCACCATGCGATCGAAGGTGGTCTCAGGGGTGAAGACCCGCTGCTCCCGCGGCCGCAGATGCATGGCGCCGCGATGGCAGGCGCCGTAGCAGACGCCACAGCCCAGGCACAGCTCGGCGTCCCTCACGGCCCAGCGCGGCGGCTTCTTGCGTCCCTCCTCCGCCGGCCCCACCACGATCTCGATGGCAGCGGTGGGACAGGCGGTCGCGCACAGGCCGCAGCCGTTGCAGCGCGCCAGGTCGATCTCGCTGATCCAGTTGGAGCTGACGATGGCGTTCTTGATGTCGAAGCGGCGGATGGCGGTCATCATGCCGCAGCAGCAGCCGCAGCAGTTGCAGATGTAGCTGACGTTGCGCTGCACGTTGTCGCCGGTCTGGGCCAGGCCAGCCTTCTTGCTCATCTCCAGGATCTGCATGGCCTCGCGGGCGTCGATGCGTTCGGCGATGCCGTTGCGGGCCAGCAGCTCCGCGCCGTGGTTGAGAGTCAGGCAGGTGCGCTGCGGCCGATCGCAGGCCGTGCCCAGGTGGCTGTGGTGATGGCGGCAGGCGCAGGTGGAAACCGCGTGGGCCGAGGCGCTCTCGATCAGGTGGCTGGCCCGCTCCCAGTCCAGGATCTCCACATGGTCGCCGCTGACCAGCGCCTCCTCCCGCGCCAGCGAGCGGCCGATCTGCGTCTCACCGGTGAACACGGAACGCACGAAGCGGTCGTTCTGGAAGAAATACTCGTCGAACAGCCGTGCCAGCTCGCCCAGCGGCAGGTCGCTGCCCTGGCGCATGAAGGTGTACTCGAAGAAGCCAATTACCACCGGCGAGAGGGTGACGTAGCGCTTGCCGCGGCGCTCCACATCCAACACCAGCCCGCGCTCGGCCATGCGCGTCAACTGCGCGTCCAGCGCGGCCGGCTCCAGCTCCAGGGTGCGCGCCAGCCGGCTCACCGAGACGAAGGCAGTGGGCATCTGGCGGGCGATCTCGGCGTCCTCCGGCGAAAAGAGCAGCTTGAGGATCTGGGCAAAGGCCGGGCTGTCGGGCGCGCCGGTGACGTTGCGGTCCAGACGCTGCTGCAAGAGACGATAGGAGCGGTCGGGGTTGGCCAGGTGGGCCATGGGACGCCTCCAGGGGAGCACGAATGCGGCACGGATTGTGTGCATTGTAGCACACAGACGGCCACGCGCTCAAAAAGGCAAACTTCGGTCGCGGATTGGGTCGCAACAGACAAGCGCCTTGAGATTCTACGGCCTGAATGTTATAATGCGGCGGCAGGGCATATCCCGTTTCGGCGCAGGCAATCGCAAACGCCCTATTCATGTCGTTTGTTCACCAAAGGATGTATTTCTGGCGATCATTACTGTCTACGTGCCCGACGAGCGCCGTTGGGAGTCTGATTGGAAAACGCGCAGGGCGCGAGACTAACGGAGGTTAAGTATGAACTGTCCTGTTTGTCAGGGCCAGTTAAGATCTGGCAAGACCAGCTATACCATCAGCCGCAACGGCTACCACCTGATCATCGACGACGTACCGGCTCTTATCTGCGAACAATGCCACGAACCGCTGTTCACCGAAGACGCCGTACGCCTGGTGCAGCAGATGATTCGCGGCCTCGATGCACGGCGCCAGGAATTGAGCCTCATTCCGGTGGCCATTTGAGCACGGCCCTTCAGAACTGACGGTCCATCGTGGCGAGCCGCCAGTCCTGGATGAACGCGCCGTTAACGCCGTCTCGACACGATCGGCAGCCAGCGCGCGGGGCCGCCGGGCACGACCACCAGGTACGGCTCCATCAGCGACCAGGCGTTGTCCGTGGTGCGATGGGCGTAGAGGTAGAGGCGGTGGACGCCGGGGGCCAGGCCAGTCGTGTCCCAGGCCAGCTCCCAGCCGGAGAGTCCGAAGCGCGCGCCGTACTGGGCCGCGATGTCGGGAGGCACTTGAATGAAGCACGGACCACCACCGCCGAGTGTTTGGTCGAAGGTGCCGGAAATCGCAGGAAAATCGATGGAGCGCGTCTCGCCGGTCACGGGAGCGCTTCCACATGACATTTTTGCCATCCGTTTGACCCCAACCCGAACCTCATCTACAATGCCCTCGCGACTCCACCAATTTACCAATCTACCAACCTACCGCCCCGAGGCCCCCATGCGCTTCTTCAACACCGCCGGACCGGTCAACTGCCAGATCCACTATTGCGTGCCGCCCTTACAGCGCTTCGACCTGGACATGGTCCTGACGCTGATCGGGCAGCAGAAGTACTTTGTGCTGCATGCGCCGCGCCAGGTGGGCAAGACGACCTACCTGCTGGCGCTGATGGAGTATCTGAACCAGTCAGGTGAGTACACCGCTCTCTATGTTAATGTAGAGGCTGCGCAGGCTGCACGCGAGGATGTCGATGCCGCCATGCAGGCTATCTTGTCCGAGCTTGGCAACGCAGCGCGCATCTACCTGGGCGTTCAAACGCTAGAGGCGTTATGGCCGGACGCGTTGCGGTCGGGCGGCGCTTTCAACGCGCTGGGCAGTGTGCTAAGCCGTTGGGCCGAAAGCAATCCCAAGCCGTTGGTGCTCCTGATCGACGAAATCGATGCCTTGATCGGCGACACCCTGATCGCGGTGCTGCGCCAACTGCGCGCCGGCTACACCAAACGGCCGGAGTCATTCCCGCAAAGCGTGGTGCTGTGTGGCGTGCGCGACGTGCGCGACTATCGCATCCACTCCAGCCGCAGCCAGGAGATCATCACCGGCGGCAGCGCCTTCAACGTCAAGGCCCGCTCGCTGCGCATGGACGATTTCGACCGGGCAGAAGTACAATCGCTCTACGAGCAGCACACGGCCGAGACCGGCCAGCCCTTCGAGGCAGCGGCGCTGGATCTGATATGGGAACTGACCCAGGGCCAACCCTGGCTGGTCAACGCGCTGGGCTACGAAGTCTGCTTCGAGATGGCCGCCGGCCGCGATCGCAACCGTCCGATACCAGTCGATCTGGTGAACGAGGCCAGGGAACGCATCATCCTGCGTCGCGAGACGCACCTGGACCAACTGGCGGACAAGCTGCGCGAGCCTAGGGTGCGCAGCGTGATCGAGCCGATCCTGGCCGGCCAGCGGGCGCCAGAGCTCCTGCCGGACGACGACGTCCAGTACGTGGTCGATCTCGGCCTGGTTGCCAAAGACGGCCAGTTGCGCATCGCCAACCCGATCTACCAGGAGATCATCCCGCGTGCGCTGACCTACACCACGCAACTGACCATCAGCCAGGAGCCGGCCTGGTACGTCCAGCCCGACGGCCGGCTGGACGTTGCCAAGCTGCTGGCGGCCTTTCAGCAGTTCTACCGCGAGCACTCGGAGCACTGGCTGGCGGGCATGCCCTACCGCGAGGCCGGCCCGCAACTGCTGATGCAGGCTTTCTTGCAGCGCATCGTCAACGGCGGCGGCCGGGTGGAACGGGAATACGGCCTGGGTAAACGGCGCACCGACCTGCTGCTGATCTGGCCCTATCCTGGCGGCGTGCAGCGGGTGGTGATCGAGCTCAAGGTGCGCTACGCCGACCTGGAGCGGGTGCTAGCCGACGGCCTGGCGCAGACCTGGGCCTACGTGGACACCAGCGGCGCCGAGGCCGGCCATCTGGTGATCTTCGACCGCGAGCCGGGCCGCCCCTGGGACGAGAAGATCTACCGGCGGACGCTGGAGCATCGCGGCCGGCAGATCGAGGTATGGGGCATGTGAGGTTCACCATGAGATTGAAAGCACAGATCCGACACGGATGGTTGATCGCCCTCCTGTTAGCAGCGGCGCTGCTGCTGGCAGCCTGCCAAACACCCATCGAAGACCCCTACAGCGCGGGCCAGCAATTCCGCCAGGTGATGGATGCGCTGCTCCACGACGTCAACGAGTTCGTCGCCGGCTTCTGCGGCTTGTCGCCGACGACGATATTGATCGGGGTGGCTCTCCTGCTCGGCGCGCGCCGGCGTTCTTCCTGAGCGCTTGACATGAACCGGATTTCGTGATATCCTTTCGACATCAAACTGTATGATATCCACGACCAAAAGACTTCCTGCGGCGACTTCCGCAGTCTTAGGCTGAGCAATAACGAACTGGAGACAACAGCTCATGGGCACCCACTTTCAAGGAACGCCGGAGGAAATCCGGGCGCTGGACCTCTACATCAAGCTGGAGCGGGCAGCCGACACAGTGACGCAGCGCATCAACCACCACCTCAAGGAGGACGGCCTGACCGTCAGCCAGTTCGGCGTGCTGGAGGCGCTTTACCACCTGGGGTCCATGTGCCAAACCGAGCTGGCCGGCAAGATCCTCAAGAGCACCGGCAACCTGACCCTGGTGATCGACAACCTGGAGCGCGACGGCCTGGTGGCGCGCCAACGCGACTCCACAGACCGGCGTTTCGTCTCCGTCCATCTCACCCCGGCCGGCCACGATCTGATCGACCGCATCTTCCGCCCCCACGTGGCCGGCGTGGTCGAGACCATGAGCGCCCTGACGATGGAAGAGCAGGAGAGCCTGGCCCTACTGTGCCGCAAGCTCGGCCTCGCGCAGAGAGCAGGATGAGGCGAAAGACTTCGGAAGTCGCCGCCTCACTGCGGCGACTTCCGAAGTCTGCGTGAAGACCCCCATGAATACTACCAACCTACACCAGGGACAACCGCTGGCCCGCGCCGGCCAACCGCTGGACCAAGCCCAGGCCGCGCTGATTCTGCTGCATGGCCGCGGGGCGACCGCGGCCAGCATCCTGCTGCTGGCCGAAGAACTCTATCACCCCGCCTACGCCTATCTGGCGCCGCAGGCCGCGCACAACAGTTGGTACCCCTACACCTTTTTGGCGCCGATCCCACAGAACGAGCCGTGGCTGAGCGCGGCGCTGCAGCGGGTCGGCCAGCTTGTGGAGACGATCGAGGCGGCCGGCGTGCCGGCCGAACGCATCGTGCTGGGCGGCTTTTCCCAGGGCGCCTGCCTGGCCAGCGAGTTCATAGCCCGCAACGCCCGACGCTACGGCGGCTTGATCGGCTTCAGCGGCGGCTTGATCGGCCCGCTGGGCATGGCGCGCGCCTACGCTGGCAGCCTGGATGGCACGCCGGTCTTTTTGGGCTGCAGCGATGTGGATGGACATATCCCCAAGGCGCGGGTGGAGGAGACGGCCGCTGTGCTGGAGGGCCTGGGCGCGCAGGTGACCATGCGCCTCTACCTCGGCATGGGACACACCATCAACGCGGACGAGATCGAGCAGGCCCGCGCCCTGCTGAGCGCGGCGCTTCCCCCTGAATAATCGGTGAGCTATTCTGATCTCCAGGGCGTCCTCGCCCGGCGCTGGTTCAGCAGCCTGATCCCCAGGGCGTCCTCGCCCGGCGGTGGTTCAGCAGCCTGATCTCCAGGGCGTCCTCGCCCGGCGGTGG
>JAJTXO010000580.1 GCA_021463315.1 Caldilineales bacterium
CACCACAGCTTGCTTTAGCATGCTTTGCGGGTGTCAGCCTGCGGTTTCAAACGCAGGCGCCGCTGCGCCGCCGCCGATTGAAATCGGCGTCTGGCATGCGCAAAAAGCATGCTGAAGCAAGCTCAGCCACGCACCACGGCTTGCTTTAGCATGCTTTGCGGGTGTCAGCCTGCGGTTTCAAACGCAGGCGACTTGTCCAGCCATCGGCTTTGTGCTAGAATCGACAAGCGCAGCGAGCGGGTATCTGTGGCCCGCTCGTTGTGGCCATCAAGCGCACTTCAGGAGGCGGATCATGCGTTCGATTGTTTTGGGCTCCCTGACATTGGGCCTTTGTCTCTTGACCATACTTTCGTTACCGGCAGGAGTGGCAGGCCAAAGGACGAGGATCCTCAACGTAACACCAGAAGAAGACGACACGCTGGTCGGCGACTTTACGATCGCCGCCGACACGGAAGGTGCATCATCGCCCGCAACCTTCCATCTGACCGACTTACCCTGGCAGCCGGCCGGACACTTTGAGACGGCCATGACGCCGCCGTCGCACACGCTGCACATCGCCAGCCCATCCACATTGTTTCTGGTGGGCGACACAGTCAACAAATCCCGCGATAGTGGAGCCATGTGGCGCACAGTGTTGGAAGGCTACTATCGCATCACCTTCAACACGCGCCTTGCGGCCTCCCCGTCCTTCGACCAGGATGGCATGGTGTTTTTCGGCAGCTCATCCACTCTGCTGCGTTCCTCCAACGGCGGCGTCGATTGGCGAGCGCCTCAACAACCCGTGTCCGGACCGATTACCCAGATTGCAGTGTCACCAGCCTTCGCAGCAGATCGTACCGTCTTTGTGGCAACCGGGTCGTCCAATGGCCAGTACGTGTTGCGTTCCACCGACGGCGGAGAGCGCTGGCAGAATGTCACGCCACCAAACAGCGCGCCCGCCGGGGGTCTCGTCATTTCGCCAGGCTTTGCAGCAGATCGGACAGTCTTCATCTGGACAGGAGAGGGACGGGTGTTGCGCTCGACAGATCGCGGCGCCACCTGGACAATGGCATCCGATGGCCTTGGCATAGACTCTGGCAACCGCATGCGAGTGTTGGTCATATCGCCCGATTTCCCGCGCGATCGCAGGCTGGTAGCAGCAACGGAGCAAGGCGTTTTCGCGACTTCCAACGCCGGGCAGACCTGGCAGCAGCTCAGCACTGCACCGATCCACAAGTTGTATTCCTCCCTCGATGCCAACCGTCCGAACATGCTGTTCGGCCTCTACGAAGAGCGCGTTGGCTCGACCTCGTTGCACATCCTGCTGCGCTCCGTCGATGGGGGCGCCAACTGGAACCCGGTGTGGACCAACTATCCTGGGGTGGGCTGCTGGCCGTTCACCTGGACCACGGCCGCCGTGTCGCCCGGCTTTGCCGACGACGACACCATCTATCTCGACACAGCCTGCGGGCCGCTGCTGGTCAGTTACGACGCCGGTTCGACCTGGTACCAGCAGGGAACCCAATCCGCAAGAGCGGCCGGCATGTCGGTGGATGCAAGAACATGGGAATATCTCGCGATGTCGCCAGACTTCGAAAGCGATAGATTGGTCATTGCTTACCCTGGAGGAGGTCCCGGCTCCGCCGTTCGATCAGAGGATGGCGGGTTTAGTTGGATTGCCATCAACATACCGTTGACGACCTACCAGTTGGCGTTTTCGCCCACGTTTGGCGTAGATCAGATGTTGTTTGCAGCCAGTGAAAATGGCCTGTTTCGGTCCACCGACCGGGGCGACAGCTGGCAGTTGGTCACTGAACAGTTGCCCATATGGGGCATCTTGACGATCTCCCCGGCCTTTGCCACGGATCGCACCATACTTATCACGGGATGGAATGGATCCCTCTATCGGTCGATCAACGGTGGCGTATCGTGGGATGTGATTTCGCTCTGTTCTCAGACAAGCATCAGACAAATCGCGTTCTCTCCGGGCTACTCGCATGACCAGACGATGTTCGTCGTTGCGGATGGTGGCGGCTTCTACCGCAGTCGCGACAAAGGTGTGACTTGCCAACCAGTCAATACGCCAGCAGGCGTCGGACAAATCGCAGTCTCGCCCACATACCAGGACGACCAAACGCTGATCTTGCTGAGCGGTACCATTTGGCGATCGGTCGATGACGGCGAAACATGGACTGACATTACTCCCGAAGGACCAACTCGTTACGCGGATGGGGTAGTCATGTCACCAAAATTCAGCCTCGATCAAACGATCATACTTCGATATGAAGCTTCACCTTTATACATGTCAGAAGACGCTGGCGCGACGTGGTTCCCCTTGCGCGGACTACCACCTGTCTTTGTTCCATCCGACGCGTATGGGCTAGCGATCGGTTACGAGGACGGACTGCTCATGCCGATGGCGACCACGGAGACCGGTATCTTCCGCTACCGCTGGCCATCGATCTGGGTGGATCCCATCTCCATCGGCGTCGAGGCGGATGCACAGCCGCGTCTGACGATCCCGGTTCCGCTGGCTGCCGACGACGATACGCCCGTGCCCTGGTCGTTGGAGCCGACCGGCAGTTGGCCTCTGGTGCAACCCTCCTCTGGCATGTTACCTGCAACAGCCCTACTGACGATCGACGTGGCTACCACCGGCGTACCGGCACAAACCGAGCTGCTACTGACCGCGCGCTGGTCGCAGCGCCAGACACAGGAGCTGACCATCCCACTGAGTCTGTGGGAGATGCACCCTCAGTACTTCCCCATCATTCGTCGCAGCCAGTGAGATCAGACTCAAGTCGCCATGGGCGGTGCATCCAGTGCTGGCTACAGATGCGCCGCGTGCATGGCGCGCAGCGTGCGCTCCAGCGCCTCCGGCCAGCCCGCGGCCAGCGGCAGCCAGACGGCGCGGCGGGCGACGCGGGCATCGGCGCCGATGCGCGCTTGCAGCCGCTGGCGATCCACCTGCTCCAGGTCGTCGCTCCGCAGCACCAACTGATCGCTGTCGCGGCCGATGGCTGAGACGCCCGCGGCCAGCGCCAACACCTTGATGCGCACCTGGTAGAGCAGATTCTGCACCTCCATCGGCAGCGGGCCAAAACGATCGACCAGCTCCTCGGCCAACGCATCGATCGCGGCCGTGTCGGTGACCCCGGCAATGCGCCGGTAGAGCCGCAGCCGCAACGCCCGCTCAGCCACGTACTCCTCCGGGATCAACGCGCGCAGCGGCAGGTCCAAGGTCACCGCCGGCGCCAATGGATCGTCGTAGCCCACCGCATCGGACCGCTGACCGCTGACCGCTGACCGCTGCAGGCCGACGGCTGCGCCAGCCCCGCGGTCGCTCTCCCCACTCCCCAGCCCCCT
>JAJTXO010000581.1 GCA_021463315.1 Caldilineales bacterium
CGGCTGGCTGCGATCGACGCTCAATCTGTCGCTGGCGCTGGTTGTTTTGGCGCTGCTGGCAGTGATCTTCGTCCCGGCCGCCTTTGCCGATGAACCCATCACGGTGACAGTGCTGCACACCAACGACACCCACGCCAACATCCAGCCCTGCATGGCCACCTGCAACAACGGCAACCTGGGCGGCGTGGCCCGCCGCGCCACCGTCATTCAACAGGTCCGGGCGGAAGGGGGCAACGTGCTCCTGGTCGATGGCGGCGATTACTTCCAGGGTACGCTCTTCTTCAACTACTGGCAAGGCCAGGAAGCGGCCCACTTCATGGATGCGCTGGGCTATCAGGCGGCTGGCATCGGCAACCACGAGTTCGACTCGGGCCCGCCGGCGTTGGCCCGCTTCATCGAGGCGGTGGACTTTCCCGTGACCTCTGCCAACATCGACGCCTCCGCGCAGATTTCCTTGACCGGCTTGATCGAGCCCTACACGATCATCCAGGTGGGCGGCCAGTCCATCGGCGTCTTCGGCCTGACCACCGAAGACACCCCGATCATCTCCAGCCCCGGCCCCGATGTGCTCTTCACCGATCACGTGGCCGCGGCCCAGGCCACCGTGGCCACGCTGCAGTCCCAGGGCGTCAACAAGATCGTCGTCCTGTCGCACCTGGGCTACGATGTCGAGATGGCGTTGGCCGCAGCGGTCAGCGGCATCGACGTGATCGTGGGCGGCCACAGCCACTCCCCGCTGGGCCCCATGCCGGGCGCGGTGGGTCCCTATCCCACGGCGGTCAACTCGCCGGCCAACGAGCAGGTGCTGGTGGTCAGCGCCTGGGAATGGGGCAAGTACCTGGGCCGGATCGATGTCACCTTCGACGGCGCGGGCGTGGTGCAGAGCTACAACGGCAACCCCATCCGCATCGACAACACCATCGCCGAAGATCCGGCCATCGCGGCTGATGTAGATGTCTTCTACGCCCCGGTCGCAGGGCTGGCGGCCACCGTCATCGGTACGTCCGAGGTGGTGCTGGACGGCGGCAACCCCGCCTCCCGCGTTGCCGAGGCCAACATGGGCAATCTGATCTGCGACGCCATGCTGTGGAAGACCCGGGGCACCGGCGCTCAGATCTGCGTCACCAACGGCGGCGGCATCCGCACCACCCTGGCCGCGGGCGATGTGACCATGGGCGGCGTTCTGACCGTGCTGCCTTTCGGCAACCAGATCGCCACCCTGGGCCTGACCGGCGCCCATCTGATCGAGGCGCTAGAGAACGGCGTCAGCCAGTACTCCACCGTGGCGCCTTCGGGCCGCTTCCCGCAGGTCGGCGGCATGCGCTACAGCTTCGACCCGGCGCGCGCGCCCTTCGATCGCATCCTGTCGGCCGAGATCAAGAACGCCGACGGCAGCTTCAGCCCCATCGATCCCGACACGGTCTACACCATCACCACCAACGACTTCATGCGTCGCGGCGGCGATGGCTACACCGTGTTCCGCGACTATGCCATCAATCCCTACGACTTCTGGGCGGTGATGGCCGACTCGGTGATGGAGTACATCCAGGAGCCTGGGGCGGCCGGCGGCCTGAACGGCGTGATCACGGAAGCCATGTACCCGCGCGGCGGCGAAGGTCGCATCACCAAGCGCTCGGCCGATGTCAGCCGCTCGCGGCGCTTCGGCGTGACTGAGGACACCTTCATCAACGGCGCGCAGCCGGCCGTGGTCTACGGCAGCGCGCAGACCATGTGGGTGGGCTTCAACAACCAGATGCGCCCGCTGGTGAAGACGCCGTTCCCGGTGTGCGACAACGTGCATACCTGTATCCCGGACAACGCCTGGGTCGATGGCGCCTTCCTCTACCTGTACGTCTTCGAGGGCCGCGGCTTCAGCAACTGGGATCAGTCGACCTTGGGAGTGTCGGTGCATCCGGTGACCGGTGACTGGAGCGAGGGCGCGACCAACTGGACGATGCCTTGGACCAGCCCCGGCGGCGACTTCGGCCCGGCTGACAGCGTGACCCGGCTGGGCAGCGCGCGCATCAACACCTGGCTGCGGCTGGATGTCACCGACGCGGTGGCGGACATGGTCGCCGGCGAGGCGGAGAACAACGGCTTCATGGTCTCCTCGGACTGGGCCAACGTGCCGATGAGCGCGCCCGAAGGCCTGCTGAGCACCCGCTACGCCTTTGCCACCCGGGATCTGTTCGATCCCAGCAAGGCGGGCTTCCTGCGCATCTTCTATCGCACCTACGACTGATCGCGCGCAGGCTGAGCGTCCTGCAAAGTGAAACAAAAAACACCGGCTGCTCATCTGAGCAGCCGGTGTGCTTTTAGCTGGTACCCCCGGCAAGATTCGAACTTGCGACACTCGGTTCCGAAGACCGATGCTCTAGTCCACTGAGCTACGGAGGCCTATGGTCGATTGTATCTTCCAGGGGATGAGCTGTCAAATGCATGGTCCCCCAAAAAGCCGCCCGGCCGTAGGCCAATCGTAAGATAACACGCTAGCGCGTTTTGCGCTTGTCTGGTATAATCTCGTTGTCGAGTCTAGCAGACTCAGACCGATTCGCCGGTCAACAGCCGAGCGGATCGACCCAACCAAAGCATAGCTGCTCAGGCGCCAGGCGCGTGCGATCGATGCAAGCCCCCCGGCGCCTGTGATTGAGTAGCTACACCAGAGCAAGCTGTCTTGTGGGTAGCCGAAGGCCGCCCCAGACGACATCCCGGAGGAATATCGTGGGATCCGGTTGGACCAAGAACGGATTCGTATATCTCTTGATCATCGCCGCGGCGGCCGCGCTCTTCTTCAGCCTGTTCCCCAGGCAGGATCAGATTCCAGCCGCGGACATCACCCAGGTCGCCCAGTGGATCCGCGCGGGGGAAGTGCGCAGCGTCACCATCGAAGGCGAGACGTTGACGCTGGAGATGAAAAACGGCGACACCTACACAGCAAATAAGGATGCGACCGCGCCCTTCCAGAAGACCATGGCGCTGCTGGGCATACCGCCTGAGCAACTGCGCGAGCCGAATCTGGTTCTGGTGGTCAACCCGCCGGCCGAGATGGGCAACTGGCTGGCCTTCTTCGGTGGGGTGCTGCCCCTGCTCTTCATCGGCGCGCTTTTCTTCTTCCTGATGCGGCAGGCGCAAGGCTCCAACAGCCAGGCGATGTCCTTCGGCAAGAGCAAGGCGCGCATGTTCACCGGCGACAAGCCGACCGTCACCTTTGTAGATGTGGCCGGCTGCGACGAATCCAAGGAAGAGCTGCGCGAGGTGGTGGAGTTCCTCAAGGAACCGCAGAAGTTCGCGGCCCTGGGCGCGCGCATCCCCAAGGGGGTGCTGCTGGTCGG
>JAJTXO010000582.1 GCA_021463315.1 Caldilineales bacterium
GTATTTTCGATGGGGGCGATGTCGAATTTGCCGGATTTGGAATCACTAATATCGAAACCGGGCAACCAGTGCAACCGGAAACCCTGTTCCAGATCGGCTCCGTCACCAAGACGTTTACCGCCACCGCCATTATGCGGCTGGTCGAAATGGGCAAACTTGAGCTGGACGCGCCGGTGCGCCGCTACATCCCCGACTTCAAAGTGGCCGACGAAGCGGTGTCAGCGCTGGTGACGGTGCAGCACCTGGTGACGCACAGCGCCGGTTGGGAAGGTGACGTGTTCACCGACACCGGCACGAACGACGACGCGCTGAAAATCTATGTGCAGCAGATGGCCAGCCTGGACGAGGAGCAGGGCGGCGAAGGGGGCTTGCTGGAGGAGGCCAAGAACGACAAGGGCAAGATCAGCAAGGCCGCGGTCAAGGCGCGCTTAAAGGAGATCGCCAGTGACGCCGAGGCCGCCGACGAGCGGGCCGCGCTGACGGAGTACCTGGGCTTGCTGGACCAGGAGGCGGAGACGGCCAGGCAGATCCGCGAGGCGCAGAAGGCGCTGGCGGCTCAGGTTGCTGCGAAGTACAAGACGCTGAGTGAGGACGAGGTCAAGGCGCTGGTGGTGGACGACAAATGGCTGGCCGCGCTGGCGACGGACGTGCAGACCGAGCTGGACCGCGTCTCGCAGGGCTTGAGCGGGCGGGTCAAGGAGCTGGCCGAACGCTACGACGCGCCGTTGCCGCAGTTGGACGCCGACGTGGATGCCCTGAGCGCGAAAGTGCAGGCGCACCTGGCCAGGATGGGGTTTCCTTGGTCGTGACCAGGATGTCGTGAGAGGATGAAATGGCAGAGAGTGTGTTGAGTTCAGCAGGTTATTCCTACGAAGAACTCGTCGATCGTATCTCACAGACCTACGTCGTGGGTCGGCAACGCGCTGTTCGAGCGGTCAATACCCTCATAACTGAGACCTACTGGCAGATTGGCCATGACATCGTGGAGTATGAGCAGGGCGGTAAGGTCAAAGCGGAGTACGGCCAGGCGCTGCTGGCCAGGCTGAGCCGTGATCTGACCCGGCTGCACGGTCGGGGCTTCAGCCGCAGCAACCTGGTGTACATGCGGCTCTTCTATCTACGTTATCCAATAAGTCAGAAGGTTTCTGACTTATTGAGTTGGTCTCACTATGTGGAGCTCTTGAAGATCGATGACGAGTTGGAGCGCAGCTTTTACGAACAACAGGCCCGCCTGGAGCATTGGTCGGTGCCTGAACTCAGACGCCAAATACAGAGTGCGCTCTTTCTGCGGCTTGCGGCGGGAAAAGACAAAGCGACGATCTTACGTCTTGCCGCCCACGGCCAGATCCCAGAGCGCCCCGCCGACATCTTGCGCGACCCCTATGTGTTCGAGTTTCTGAAGATCCCAGAGCCCTATCACATTTCCGAGACACAATTCGAAACCTTGCTTTGCGACCAACTCCAGACCTTTCTGCTGGAGTTAGGCAAGGGGTTCACCTTCGTCGGCAGGCAATACCGCGTCACCGTGAACAATGTTCATTATCGTGCGGATCTGGTGTTCTATCATCGCATCTTGCGCTGCTTCGTCGTGATTGACCTGAAAATCAGCGACGTACAGCACCAGGACATCGGCCAGATGAACCTGTACCTGGGTTATTTCGCCAGTGAAGAGAACGTCGAGGGAGATAACCCGCCCATTGGACTGATTCTGACCCGGCACAAGGACGAGCTGCTGGTCGAATATGCCACCTACGAGATGAATAGCCAACTCTTCGTTCAAAAGTACCAGCTCTATCTACCCGATCGTGACGAACTGCGGCGGCAGTTGGAGATGACGCTCCTGCGCGCCGAGCAGCAGGCTGAACGAGAGGCCGGCCAGGATGAACACGCAGCCGAGGCAGAGCTATGAAGGGGGAAGTCAAACCTGGCTACAAGCAGACCGAGGTGGGGGTGATTCCGGAGGACTGGGAGCTGGTCCCGCTTCGCCAATTGATTCTCTCTGTTGAATATGGCTCTTCGGCGAAATCGAATGTCAAAGGCGACATTCCGGTGCTGCGCATGGGCAACCTGCAGGATGGCGAGCTAAACTGGAGTGACTTGGTTTATACGAACGATGAGTCTGAGATCGAAAAATATGCGCTTGATCCAGGAGATGTTCTGTTCAATCGAACGAACACGATCGGCCTTGTTGGAAAGACCTCAATCTACAGAGGCGAGCGCCCCGCGATTTTTGCCGGATATCTCATACGCATCAGGGTCGACCCATCACGACTAGACTCGGAATATCTAAACGTGGGCGTTCAGGTAGCACAAGCCTGGAGCGTTTTCTTACAGGGACATCACCCGTGACCACCTACCTCGACGCCGCCTACCACATCCTCCACCAAGCCGGCCGGCCGTTGCGCTACTAGAAAATCACCGAGCGCGCTCTGGCCCAGCAGTTGATCTCGCCGCAGGGCCTGACCCTGGAGGCGACCATGGCCTCCCGCCTCTACACCGACACGCTGCAAGAAGGCTCGCGCTTCACGCGCGTAGACAAGGGCCGGCAGTAGCTTCGTGCCCAGGGTGAGTCAATCGACGAAAAATCGCGTGTTCAAACTGCTGGCAGACCTGAACTTGAAGGCTCAGTTTGTCGTCGCGCGCAAGATCGAGAAGGTCTTTCGCAACAGCTTCCACGCCAAAGAAAACGAATTCTACGATCACCTGGTTGCCCAGTTGTTTACCAACTCCCTTCACCGCTTTGAGATCAACGACATCTACTTCGCCAAGCGCGGCTCACGTACGCGGCAGGCGCCTTTGCTGGAAGCCATTCAACGCGGCGTCAGGAACTTCGAGCAGCAATGGCAGACTCAACTCACCAGCCGCGTGACTGTACAGGCGCAAACACCCCAGGGAGAGCCTGGCCTGAGCGCAATCGATTATCTGAATTGGGCGGTCTATCGGGCCTTTACGCGGGGAGAGATGCGCTACTTTCGCCAAATCGAGGCCAAAGTCAGCCTCCTGGTCGATCTCTATGACACTGATCGCTACCCCAAGAACTGGTACAACAAGCGCAATCCATTCGACGTAAACAAAATCACCCCACTGTAGCTAGGCCCGGTTACCGGACGCACGGCTTGGAGCCGGCTTTCACTAGCAGTGGAGTGACTTCTCTGGCCTGAATATATCATGTTTCCGCCGCTTAGTCAATACTTCATGCCAATTTTCGGAGTTTTTCATGGCCACCTATCTCGATGCCGCCTACCACATCCTGCAACAAGCTGGCCAGCCCCTGCGCTATGGGGACATCACCGAGCGCGCGCTCGACCAACTGCTCATCTCTCCCC
>JAJTXO010000583.1 GCA_021463315.1 Caldilineales bacterium
AAATCTGCTGCAGCGCTGTCAGTCGTCGGTCTCTAGACGATAGCGTTTTGGCAAAAGTTCCTGCTGCTCCAGCAGAAAATCGCGCAGCTTGGCCCGCGCCCGGCTTAGGCGTGACTTGACTGTGCCCAGCGAGGTGTCCATCACCGCGGCGATCTCTTCGTAGCTCAGCCCCTCCACGTCGGACAGCGTCAGCACTATGCGCTGCTCGGCCGGCAACTGCTCGATGCCCGCCTGGATCACCTGGCTCAGCTCCTGGCGCAGCGCGTAGGCTCCCGGCTCCTCCGCATGGTCCACCAGCTTGCCCGTGTATTCCGGATCCAGCGCCAGATCATCCAGCGAGCTGGCCGGGCGGCGCTGGAAGTGGCGCAGTTGGTCATAGCAGGCATTGGTGACGATGCGCAGCAGCCAGGCCTTGAACGATCCCCCCCGATACTGGTTCAGGCTGCGATAGGCCTTGATGAACGCCTCCTGCGCGGCGTCCTCCGCGCCCTCGGCGTTGCCCAGGATGCGATAGGCCAGGTTATAGGTCATCCCCTGGTAGCTGAGCACCAGGCGGTTGAAAGCCGCCAGGTCTCCCCGGCGGGCGGCGTCGATCAGGGCTTGTTCATCCATAGAATGGGCGCAAAACGCGAATTTGGCGAAACTCTCATTCTCGGCTATACTGCCGGGCGTGGTGCTGCCGAAGTGGCGGAACAGGCAGACGCGACGGTCTCAAACACCGTTGAGCATAGCGCTCATGTGGGTTCGATTCCCACCTTCGGCACCTTGCAGGACTTTATGCCAGCCGTAGCGCTGGCATTATACGTCCTGTTGACGAATCGGCTAACTTTGAACGAAGGACGCGAAAAAGGGAATTGGCCGCCGTGCGGTTCGATTCCCTTCTCTATGTCACAACCATCGCCGCCGGCTCCACCGCAGACAGTTGACATGCCCGCGGCCGGCGACGGATCGGTTAGCACTATCCCTATGGACCATACCCCTCATCAGCGCCAGGCGTCTGCCTCGCTTCGACAGGCCGGCGTTGCAGCGCTGCTCCTTCTGGCCGCCACACTTCTGCTGGCTGCCTGTGGGCCAGAGAAAAGCTCCCGTACACAACCGCAAACCGTCGAACAGCGCAACGCCGCCATCGCGGCCATCGCGCAGCAGTTTGGCGCGACTCAGGACCTGCAGGCGGCCCAAGTAGCGCTGGCGCAGCTCAATCTGCCCGACCCGGCCCAGGCCGTGCTGGCTCTGGCCGAGGCCAGCATCGTTCAGGATCAGAACGACCAGGCGACTGCTCAGTTGGTGGCGTTGGCCGGCGCGCTGGGGCCGCTCAGCCGCATGGCCCAGGATTTCCTCGCGGCCGAGGGGCAGAACTCCGGCGTGCCCGCGGCCATGGCCCTGGCCCCCACCCACACGCCCGCGCCCACCGACACCCCCCCGCCGCCCACCGACACACCCACGGCCGAGCCGACAGCCACCCCCACCGACACCCCCCAGCCTACCGTCGCTCCGACCTCCACGGCTGTGGCGCAGCCGCAGGCCTCCACCACGTCGGCCATCAACGTGCGCAGCGGGCCGGGCACGGTCTATCCCGTGGTCGCCCAGCTTCAGCCTGGCCGGCCGGTGGACATCCTGGGCCGCAACGCCGCGGGAACCTGGTGGCAGGTGCAGTTGGGCAACGGCGACCAGGGCTGGGTGGCCGAGTCGGTGGTGGATGAGACCGGATCGGTGGATGAGGTCGCCGTGGCGGCCAACATCCCCGCCGCGCCCACGCAGGCGCCGAGACCAACAGCCGCGCCGGTGGCAGTCCAACCAACCCAAGCGCCCGCGCCGCCACAGCCTTCCAATAACTATGTAATTACCGAGTTTCGATTGCGGCCACTGGGTGTCAACGCGCAGCGCTGCGACGGAGGAGGAAACAATATCTTCGTTTTGGTAGTGGATGCAGCCGGGAACCCACTGGATGGCGTGCGCGTGAGTTATTCGGGCGACGGGACTTACCCGATTCGGGTGACCGGCGATCAGGGCAAAGGCCCCGGCCGCGTCGAATGGGACATCTACAAATACGGCGGCGGCGTGGTGCGGATTGTGGACGGGAACGGCAATCCTTTGAGCGCCGAAACACCCAGCATGAGCGCCAATTGGCCGCCCATCGATCTGATGTACGACGCGGGCTACTGCAACTGCAAGCCCCACCCCGACAAAGAAAGCTGCCGTGCGGATCTGGAGAGCAAGAACTACGTTTTCGCCTTCGGCCATTACGTCTACGAAGTGACCTTCCAGCGCCAGTAAGCAACTGTCCACAATCAACTTGGTGGGTTGGCTCGGTCGGAGACCGGCCAAAGCGCGAAGTTAATTATGGACAAGCACTAAGCAACTGTCCACAATCAACTTGGTGGGTTGGCTCGGTCGGAGACCGGCCAAAGCGCGAAGTTAACTATGGACAAGCACTCAGCGCGCTGGTGAGCGTTGCCATGAAAAACAAAGCACAAAGGAGATGCCTGTGACATCTCAAGCAAGCAACCGAGCGCCGCTCTTCGAGGGGCTTGGGCCATCTCAACAAGCGCTGCTGGAGGAGCGCCTGCAGCCGGTGCAGTTCACGGCCGGCGAGGCGCTGTTCAAGGCAGGGCAGCCCGCGGCCCGCATGTTCCTGCTGGAGAGCGGCCGGGTGCGGCTGGTGACCGAGCGCGGCCAGGTGTTGGCCACCCTGGGCCCCGGCAGCACTCTGGGCGACCAGGACCTGCTCTCTGGCAGCCCGCATGCCACCGGCGCCGAGGCCGTGGGCCCGGTCAGCGCCCAGGCGCTGTCGGCCAGCGATCTGGAGCGGCTGGTGCAGCGCGATCCCAACCTGGGCATCGCGCTGAGCCGCGCGACCGGCGCGCCTGTGGCCGCGCTGAGCAACTACGTGCTCAGCCGTTTGCAGGCCGTGCCTGGTTGGGGGCGCGCCAGCCGCGCCTCCCTGCTGGCCGTGGCCGAGCAGTTGACCATCGTCGACGGCGTCGACGGCCAGCGCTTCTACGCGGCCGGCGACCTGCCGGCCCGCCTGCACATCGTCGAACAAGGCCAGGTGCGCCTGATGGATCCCTCCGGCCTCGAAGGGGATATCGTCCTGGGCGCGGGCGCGGTCTTTGGCGACCTGGAACTACTGACCGGCAAGGCCTACACCCGCAGCGCCAAGGCTGTGGGCAGCGCCAGCACCTGGGTGTTGAGCGCGGCTGCCTTCGCCGAGCTGGCGCAGCGCTATCCGGAGCTGAGCCGCGCGCTGAGCCGTGAGGTGCGGGCGACGCTCAGCCCGGCCGACCAGAAGCTGGCCGCCGAGCGGCTGCGCCAACT
>JAJTXO010000584.1 GCA_021463315.1 Caldilineales bacterium
CGTAGTCGCGCGGCTCGAAGAGGTCGAGCTGGAATGGAAGCCGCAGCCGCCGCTGACGCCGGTGCCAGCGCCGGAATACTACATCTCGCTGGAAAAGGCCGACATCATCATCGCTGGCGGCCGCGGCCTGCGCGGAGCCGGCTGGCAGTTGATCGAAGAGCTGGCCGCGGCCGTGGCCAAGCGCCTGCCCCACAAGGCCATCGCCCTGGCTGGCTCGCGCGGCGCGGTGGACGAAGGCTGGATCGGCCGGGAGCACATGGTGGACCTGACCGGCCACACCGTAGCCCCGGCGCTCTACGTAGCCGTTGGCATCCGCGGCACCTTCCAACACTTCGGCGCCACTGAGCAGGCGCGCTGCATCGTGGCCATCAACCACAACCCCGACGCGCCGATCTTCAAGCACGCCGACTACGGCATCGTCGGCGAGGTCGAAGAGGTCATCCCCGCGCTGATCGAGGTGCTGGGCAGCTAGCGCTGCGACCTGCCTTGCTTGCGTCCAGGGGACCGGCTTCGGCCGGTCCCCTGTTTCTTTTGGGTGTGTTGAAAACGCTAACCTGCGCAGACTTCGGAAGTCTCGACCCCGGTTTTTGAGATGATACGTCCTACGAGCCAGAGGGGCCTCAGCCAACTCTGAATGCGCCCGTTTCCTTTCAGCCCAAGAGTGCGAAAGTCTTGGGCTGGGCAGTTACCGCTGCGCGATATCGGGCGGGCCTTGCTTGTCAAAGCATACCCCCTATGCTATGATGGCCGCGAACGGTCGAGGCGCCCGACGCCTCGCCACTGCCCTTGGACGCCCGGTGCTTCTGCGCTGCTGCGCCCATCCCAAGCCCGGGTCAAGCGCCGGGCGCTCCCACAACAAGGAAAACCATGAAAGTCTTCATTTCCATCGACATGGAGGGCATCTCCGGCGTGGTCAGCGCGGAGCAGTGTACGCCCGGCAACGCCGACTACGAACGCGCCCGGATCCTGATGACCCAGGAAGCCAACGCGGCGATTCTGGGCGCACGCGCGGCCGGCGCCACCGAGGTGGTGGTAGACGACTCGCACGGCAGCATGCGCAACCTGCTGATCGAGCAACTGGACACCTGGGCCGACCTGGTCTATGGCTCACCCAGACCCTTCGGCATGATGGATGGGCTGGACGACAGCTTCGACGTGGTGTTCCTGGTGGGCTATCACGCCCGCGCCGGCACGCCCAACGCCATTCTGGACCACACCTACAGCAGCCAGTCGGTCAGCCATGTGGAGCTCAACGGCCGGCCCGTGGGCGAGATCGGGCTCAACGCCGCGCTGGCCGGCGTCCACGGCGTGCCGGTGGGCCTGGTGACAGGCGACCACGCGGCGATCACCGAGGCCGCGGCGCTGCTGGGGCCCACGGTGCAAACCGTGACCGTCAAGCGGGCCGTGGGCAACCAGGCCGCCCTCTGTTTGCATCCTGAAGAGGTGCAAAGTCTGATCCGCCAGGCCGCCGAGCACGCCATCGGCGCGGAGGCGCCGCCCTTCCGGCTGGAAACCCCCGTCGTCCTGCGCGTACAGTTCAAATCCAGCCTGATGGCCGACTATGCCAGCCTGATACCCGGCACGCGCCGGCTGGACGGCTACACCATCGAGTATCCCCATGACGACTATCTGGCGATCTACAAGGCCTTTCGCGCCATGGTCAAGCTGGCGTCGTAAGGGGCGGAGCATATATCAACTGCACGCTTTGGCCGCTCTTTGCGAAGCACCCCGGACGGGCTCGGTCGGCCCCTACCGGGATGCTGCGCAAAGACCGGCCTGAGCGGTGAAGCGCCCGGACGATGGGCCGGGCGATTTTCAGGCTTGCTGCCAAGGCACACGATGACGATCCGATATCTGCTGTTCGACTTGGATGAGACGCTCTATCCGCGCGGTGCGGGGGTGATGCAGGAGATTGGACGGCGCATCCGCCGCTACATCGTCCAGGAATATGGGATGACGTGGGAGGAGGCCGACCAGATGGCGCGGCGCTATCACCAGGAATATGGCACATCCATGCGGGGGCTGCTGCTCAACCATGAGCTGGACGTGAGCCGCTACCTGACCTTTGTGCATGATCTGCCGCTGGATTTGCTGCAACCCAACCGTGCGTTGGACGCGCTGCTGGCTGGCCTGCCAGGCGAGAAAGCGATCTTCACCAACGCCGACCGGCCGCACGCCGAGCGGGTGCTGGCACAGTTGGGCATCCGCCGCCACTTCAGCCGCATCATCGACGTGGTCGCGGTCGGCTACATTCCCAAACCCAACCCCGCAGCCTACACCGCCTGCCTGCACCTGCTGGGCGCGCACCCCGCCGAATGTGTCCTGATCGAAGACACTGGCCGCAACCTGGCCCCGGCCAAGCAGCTCGGCATGACCACCGTGCTGGTCGACGGCGATCCCGACGATGCGGCGGACTACAAAATCCCGACCATCCTGGGGCTGGGGTCGGTGGCGGAGGCGATCTTTCAGGCCAACGCAGGTTGGTAGATTAGTGCGCCGCTGCGGCGGGTAGATTGCTACACACCCCCTCATTACCACAGCCGTTGGATAGGGTATTGATCAAACATCGAGTCTCGACTGAGCAGCGGGATTCCCCTCGTCATAGCTTGGGCGATAATCAGACGATCGAAGGGGTCCCGATGGTACAACGGTAGTCTGGCGACGATGTTCAAGTCTTGCAAAGTAATCGGCGCAAGATCAATGTCGTTCAAAGTGATCTGAGTCGGAATCAGTTGCTCAAAGGGCTTTTCCAGGGAGAGTTTGCCCAAGCTGACTTTGATCGCTATCTCCCATACACACGCCACACTCAACAGGACTTGGTTATCGGCATCGGCAATCAGTGACCTTGCACGCAGGCTGAGTCTCTGGTCGCCGTTGATAAACCAAAGAAAGCTGTGAGTATCAAGGAGCAAACGCATCACATATACTCTGCGAAATCTTCCAGGGGTTCATCGAAATCCTCAGCCATGATGATCATCCCTTTGGCGCTGCCAAACTGGCGTTGCTTCTTAACGCGCGTCAAAGGGACAAGTTTGGCAAAGGGCCGCTTATCCCGATCGATGATGATTTCGTTGCCACTGGCGACAAGCTCCATCAGTTCCGAAAAGATCTCGCCAGCCTGTTGAACGTCGACGTGTGTCATCACTGTGCCTTGGATCGGAGTGTCATTGCACTCTGCATAGATATGCCTGAACAGGCAAGACTATCGTACTGCATCATTGGTATCATCCCAAAAAACCGGGGTCGAGACTTCCGAAGTCTGCGCAGGTTTGTTCAAAACGAGCTCACAGTCCATAAGACTTCGGAAGTC
>JAJTXO010000585.1 GCA_021463315.1 Caldilineales bacterium
CCGACTTGCAGCGCTGGTTCGCCCGGTATGTGATGCAATAGCGGCGGCCCACTTGCAGCAGGGCCAACCGATTGTCCCGTCAAACAGGCGGCTGGGACGGACGCTGTTGCGTTCGGTCCAGCCGCCTGTTGCGTCTGGCTGCCATCTCACGATGGCACGTCTGGTTCGCGCCGCCCGGCGGCCTGGTAGTAGCTGCGCCAGGTGTGGTTGGCCGGGGAGATGGCTTCGAGAGTGCCAAATCGCACAGCGACAGGTACGCGCCGCCGGTGATCAAGGGCGTCGTGTCGACCCAGCCACCCAACCGCACCCCGTCGCACCACACCTGCACGCGACCCGAAATCGAACTGTATGCGCTACACAGGTGTGCGTCTGCCCGTCGGCGTTGCTAGCCGCGAAGCTGGCGCGCTGGATGACGATGGTGTCGGCATGCTCGTAGTCTCAACCGAAGTAGCATCTTGCTAGATGGGGTAACGCTGAAGCAATCTCAGCAGTGTCATCAGGGCTTAGTGACTACGTCCTGCCGACCACATTCTGCCGCGATGTCATTTATGAGGTCGAGCAGACCTTGACCAAGGAGGCTTTCCGAAAATGCATAGTCGTCGGTCACAATTCTGCCAAGTGCACCAGCAGCCTTAGCTAGCGACGCGTGGTCCACCATTGGCGCCCGACTCAGATCACTCATGGCTTGCAATGATCTGGCCACGTACGGCAAGCATCGGTGAGCATTGGGTTGCTGACTGGCCACTGTCACTGCTATCAACATCTCGTCTATTCGGTCTCGCATAGCAACATCCTATTATGGCATCGAGACAGTGAGTGGTCCAAGCAAGATGGCATCACTCAGGTTTGGTAGGTAGATCTGTGTACCTCCCCCTACTGCATTTGATCCGAAGTTGACCTACCCTGCCTGCGAGGCCACTTTTCCGTTGACAACTGTTGTTCTAGCCGGGATCCGAAACACCGACACGTTTTGCGCAGAGTTGTACTCAGGCAGAGCCAAGTAGCGTTGCGCATTGCCAGGTTTCGTGTACGGCATTGGCGAAAACCAAGGTGACCCTGTTTCAGCGGCTCCACCACCCCAGTGACGGTAGACTATCATCTCTGTGGTGGTCACGCTTGCGACAGGTGCGCCTGCGAACGCGTCTGCAACCGAGCTGCGATACTTGGCAGGAACATGGTCTAGCCATGCTCCCGGTAACTTGTTGATCGCACCGCTCATCGCCCGCATCCCACCACTGGTGATCGCGCCGCCGACGCTGACCAGCGAGGCCGGCTCGACGACTACCGCCGGATCGAACTGATGCTGAGGCAGCCAGGCGCTGCCGGCACTGTAAGCCGCATCCACAGCCCCGGCCAGCGCCTCGACTTCGACCGCCGAAGCGCCGCTCGCCTGCGCCTGGAGCAACTGGTGCAGCGCGGCGTAGTAGTCGACCAACGGGCTACGTTTGCCGGCAAAGACCTGCCATATCTGGGAAGTGGTGGCGCCATACCCGCACCCCCGCCCTCGTCGCCATCGGCGCAGACTTGGGCATGCCCGCTGGGATCAACGTAGACCGTCGGTCGATTGTTAACGTAGCTGTACCTGTTCAGCGCCTGCGGATCGCCCGGCTCGGGGACGATGGTGTCGGCTTGAGTGAAACGGCCTAGCTGTGGATCGAGGTATCTAGCGTTGTAAAAGTACAGCCCGATTGTAGCATCTTCTCGCTGACCTGTGAAGCGCCATGCGCAGCAGTCGGTGTCGTACCGGTGCTGAAGCGCGTCTCGCCCCAAGGCCTGTAGAGCAGCCTGCCCACCTGGGCGCCGTTGGTTCCGTTGGCAGTGACGTTGGTGCCGCCCAGGCCTGTCCTGAGCTTGTCGAAGGATGGTCGCCCAGCAGGTAGTTAGTCTGTTCACCGGTTCTCATGGCCACGCGCACGCCGCCGGCGTAGTAGTACTTGCGCACCGTCGTGCCGTTGTCGCGCTCGTAATAGTTGCCGATGTACACTGTCGTCACGTCACCCACGGTGGCCTTGACGCGTTTCCCGTCGCCGTCGTAGACGTAGCTGGCATTGATCCCACTGCCGGTGATGCTGGTCACGTGGTTCTCTGCATCGTAGGCCAGGGTCACGGTCTGGCTGCCGTTGACGCGCTGGGTGGCGTTGCCGTTGGCGTCATACCAGTAGCGCTGCGTACCCGCCACGTGGGTCACCGCGTGCTTGTGCGCCGCGTCGTTGTAGCCCAGCGCCGCGCCTTCGAACGTCGTGATGTTGCCGGCGCTTGAGTAGACGTAGCTGCGCTGGGTATAGGTTCCATAGCTGCCGTTCGCAGCCTGCGCGCTCAGCAGCCGGTTCAGCGCATCGTAGGTGAAGGTCTGGGTCTGGCTAGGACATCAGTGATTGCCATTCTCGACTTAGCGCTTATACCTGTCATTAATAACCACCTTTTCTAGATCACCCGGCCAGAGTCTCCAAGACATCAGAGCTTCATTGTTGGCCTCTGAGTTGGGCTCAACGTAGGTGACTAAACGCATGGGCATACGCCGATCTACGGCTGGTAACGGGGAGGGTACCGAGCCGTAGAAAACCAATCCACGCCCTGGATACCATAGCTGGAGCGTGGTATACGTAGGACCATCTGGCGTCGGATCGTAGAAGGCTTCATAGAATCCAGGCTCACCAAAGCACGTAAGCACCTCTTGCACAATGGGAGGATTCTGTTCTTGGCTTACAGCAACGCCGTCTACGAGTTCATCAGCAGCCACCACGATCGTATATCGCCTCGCTCCCAGTTCCCATCTCAGGTAGTAAGTGACCTCATCCGCGGCGAGATCTACCCTTGGTTGCACATTGTAGGTTTTGGAAACCCACTGGACTGCTTCCTGCCAACTGAGCTGGTTGAAAGGGAAGCCCAATAGGGCATCCTCGATGGTTTGTGAACATTCCACGGGTTGCCTCGGCGCATCAGGATCGAACGTTGGCGAAGGTGATAGATAAACGCAGGATACAACCATGGAAGCCATACTCAACAGTACCAGCAGTCTGAAAAGTTGAACTCTCATTTTACCACCTCCATCCTTTCATGAACCGTTCCATCCAATCTCCCTTATCCACGCTTAACTGCTCGCGCACATCTTCCTTGTACTTTCCCTTGTATCTCTCCCCATACACCCAATCTGCAACTGCTTCGGCCCAATACTCGGTCCAGCCAGTCATGGCAAAATCAGTGATGTGCGTCCCATGCGGGAAGACCAGCGAAGGCCAGACGACGTTGTCGCGTCCGGCAGAACCAAGGATGGTGATCCGGCTAGTGAAGTCGATGGCGTGCGCCAGT